>JBNMJA010000042.1:0-10938 GCA_050873585.1 Bacillota bacterium
AATATTTGAATTTTATTTTGGAGCAAACTTCAGATTTACACCTGACTCATCGTGCGATGATGAACGAGTATTTGCTCTACAACGACGGCGTGTATTTCGGTGGAATTTTCGACGACAGGCTTTTGGTCAAGCCCACCGAGAGCGCAAAGAAATACGACATGCAACAGCAAATACCTTACGAGGGAGCAAAGGCCATGTTTTTCGTGGATTGCGTTGACGAGCGTGACCGCCTCTGCGAAATAATAACGGAAGTCACCGAAGATTTGCAAAAGCAACCCAAAAAGAAGTAGCCGCAGGGCGTTTCTCAAACGCTATCGACATCGTATAAAACGACAAAAACGCACGTTTATCGTGCGTTTTCGATATTTGAAATATGCATTTGGTTATTAATGCTATGGATTTACGATGACCATATCTTTTTCGGCTACCTCGATATCGGCATAATCTTCGCCGTTATCGTCCGAGAAAATTACGTACCATTTTTCGTCAATGGAGTAGTCTGTCATAATCACGCCGATCGCGCCTTTATGCACGCCGTGGCAGGAGTATTCGCTCTTTTCGTTCACGACCATAATCTTGTCGTACTCTTTGAATATGCTTTTTTTGAACGAGTCTTTTCTTTCGATATCGTCGATTCTGCCTTCAAATTGAGCGATCCAATCTTCCGACAGCGCATACGGAATTTCTTGCAAATCCTTGCCGTCGAGCGTTGAGACTAGGTAATCTCCCAATGCGTTTTTATTGGAAAACATCACATCGAAAGCGTCGTGCGGTTTACACTCGATCACGATGCCTATATCGCCGATTGCAAGTTCGTTTTTGCATTGTACGTCGTTTTTCAAACTTACCAAAGAGTAGTCGTTTATTTTTTTTCGGAGTACATAAAAAAGTTATCTTTCCGTCATAGATTCCGCCGTTATCATAAGGTCGTAGAGCGGTTTTATCATTTCAAACCGATCGCACAGCGTTGATGCGAGTTTGTCGGAGAGGAGAAGGTCGATATCCGTCGAGTTTGCGATAAAGCAGATATCTTTCTTCTCAAGCCAACGGCTCAAATCCTCGGGATAATCGGAGTAGTGCGGTTTTTTATACGTTTCGCCTACGAGCGAAAATACGGATTGATTTTCAAAGCACTCTTTTGCTTTTTGAAACACGGGCGAGTTTGACAGAATCAAGTTGCGCAGACTTGCCATACTTTTTGCGTCTGCCATATAGTATCCGCACCCGTAGCGGAAGTTGTACGGCGAGATTTCAAAAAAGTAGCCGGGCAGACCGCACGCGGCGTTCGTTCCGCGCATAAACGTGAGCCACATATGGTCGCGATAAAGGCTCGTCTTGTCCTTTGCGAAGCGCAAGTCCTTATACAGCCTTGACACGATGCTTTTGGGCTCGGTTATCATCTGCTCGTCGATTTTGAGCATACGGGGAGTCATCTCGACTGCGAGATCGTGAAAAGGAATAGAGAGGAACTGTTTGAAGTCCTCTTTATGTTCCTGATACCAGAGTTTTGAATTGTATTTATGGTTGAAATACAAAAAGTCGAGCGACCTTTGCGAAAACGTAGTCATTTGTTTTCAAAGAGTGCGACGAGTGTGTTTTGTACGATAGTGCGCATAGCGTCGTAGTCGATATACGTGTGGTGGTCGTACACGAACTCGTGCGAGAAGGACTGCACGATATCCATAGCGAAGTGAATGCGTTCGGTGAGGTTATCTTTCTTCACGCCGAGGTCCGCCAACTTGTTTGCGATAGCCAGCGTAATTTCGTCCTCGAGAGCGATAAATTTGTTGTTGACCGCCTCGTCGCTGTGCGACAAAGAGTGCAGCGCCTCGTGAATATTAGCGTACTTTTTATGAATTTCGATAGCGCCGTCGAGCACGTGTTGAATTATATCTTCAAAATTCACGGGAGCGGTGAGGTTGTTTATCATATTCAGCACCGGAGCAAACGCCTCTTTGACGTAGATTTCCAAAACGTCTAAAAGGATATCTCTCTTATCTTTGAAATATCCGTAAACTATACCCGTCGAAACGCCTGCGCGTTTTGCGATTTCCGCGGTGTTCGTATTGTAATATCCGACCTGAGAAAAGAGTTCGAATCCTGCTTGAACTATTCTGTTTTTCTTTTCGATTGATCTTTCTTGTTTGGGTTCTCTGATGTCCTGTGCCATATATATATATCCTTTCGAGCGTGCTATTTGGCGTGATACTTCGTCATCGCACCTTGCCCGTCAACTCATTTACACCTAGTAAATTAGGGTTGCCACTCAAGGCACGCTTCCTTGTCTGACGCTCAAATATCTCGCTCGAAACATTCGTTCAAAAATGTTTTTTGCGGAATACTTGCGCTATCATCGCACCTTGCCCGTCAACTCATTTACGCCTAGTAAATTAGGGTTGCCGCTCAAGGCAACGCTTCCTTGTCTGACGCTCAAATATCTCGCTCGAAACATTCGTTCAAAAATGTTTTTTGCGGAATATCTGCGCCGTTATCGCTCATTTGCCCGCCTTTTTATAAGTCAATTACTTGATGAATTATGCCTTAATCAAACCGACTTTATATTGATATTTACATTATATAACTAGTTTGAAAATAAATCAAGAAGAAAAATATGAAAAAATTTTCATATTATTTTATTAAATCTGTTGACATGCATTTTGGAAAGTTGTAATATTCTATCGTAAATATGAATAAAACTTCATATTCACATTAAATAATCGGCAAAAGGAGAGAGAAAAATGCCGCTTGTATTTGCACCCATCGGAAAGGATTTGAGAATCGTCAAGATTATGACTGACGACAAGACCAAAAAGCACCTTGAGAGTTTGGGCATCACCATCGATTCAACGATAAGCATCATATCCCAGAGCGGAGGAAGCGTCATTTGTCATATCAAAGACGGGCGACTCGCTTTGGACAAAGAAATGGCAACAAAAATTTTAGTAGCATAAATTCAGGAGGACAAAATGGAAAAACTGCTTAGTGATTTCATTATCGGCGAGCAAGGCGTAATCAAGACTGTCGGCGGCGACGGAAGAATCAGACGTCGTTTGTTCGATATGGGCGTTACACCGGGCGCAGAAGTGTATCTTCGCAAAAAAGCCCCTCTCGGAGATCCGATTGAGGTGACTATCAGAGGATACGAGCTTACGCTTCGTAAAACCGAAGCATCTGTCGTAACGATGGAGGTACAAGAATAATGAAAAGATTTGCTCTTGCAGGCAACCCCAACTGTGGCAAAACGACGTTGTTCAACAGTTTGACAGGCTCGACCGCACACGTCGGCAACTGGCCGGGCGTCACGGTGGACAAGAAAGAGGGTACGTACAAAAAGTGCGCAGAACCCATCTCTATCGTCGACCTTCCCGGCATCTATTCGCTCTCTCCGTACACACCGGAAGAAGTGATTTCGAGAAACTACATTCTCGAAGAGAAGCCCGATTGCGTCATCAACATCGTAGACGCAACCAACCTCGAGCGCAACCTTTATCTCACCACTCAGATCATGGAAATCGACGTGCCGATGATCATCGCACTCAACATGATGGACGCAGTGGAGAAAAACGGCGACAAAATCGACGCAAAGAGCCTCGAAGAAAAGATCGGCCTTCCCGTCGTCGAGATTTCCGCCTTGCGTGAAAAAGGTCTTGACGAATTGATGCAAAGAGCGTACGAGGTCTGCCAACAAGGAAGAAAAGGCAGCACCGTTCTCGAAGGCACGGCTCTTACGCACCTCATCAACGATTGCAGAATCGCACTCGAGGGCAGCGGAGTGGAAAACGCACTCTTCCACGCAGTGAAACTCGTCGAACTCGACGAAATCGAAGTCGGACCGCATCCGCAAGCGGCGCAAATGGTCGAAGAGTTCAAAAAGACCTTCAAAGACGACGTTTTCGGCACCGATTTCGAAGCAATAGTAGCGGATAGCAGATACAAATACATATCCAAAAACTATTCGTCCGTAGTCACCAAGAAAGAAGTCACCACGGAAAAAGAAAAACTCAGCACTTCCGACAAAGTCGACAAGGTGCTGACTCACAAGGTATGGGGTATTCCTATCTTCCTCGTGATCTTGTTCCTCGTGTTCCACCTCACGTTTGCAGAGGACTTCCTGTTCCTCGGCGCAGGCGGCGTGTTCGACCCCGAACCGGCAGTCGCATATATCGTGAATGCAGACGGCGATCTTCAAGCGGTTGAAAATCTAACGGCAGAAACCGTGGACGAAAACGTTGAATACTTCACCGCAGACGGCGATCCCGCAGACCTCACGTTTGCAGACGACGGAAGCCTCGAAGCAGTTGAAGAAAAACCGTTCGTTTACACTGAAGACAAACACAAAGTGTACGTCGACGAGGTGACTGACCTCACGGGAACTTACTTTGCAGACGAAAAATGCAAATGGGAAGTCACCATTGAAGTCAACGAAGACGGCGAAAGAGAAGTTGCGTTCGTCAGCGGCATCGACGAGTGGTGCTCGGGCATCAGCGCGGCAACCTTCTTCGGATATGAAGAGAGCGTGTACGGTCCCGGTGTCATCCTCGCAAATATCCTCAACACGTTCACCGAGTTCCTCAGCGTATGCGTAAACGAAGGACTCACATTGGCAGGCTCACCCGAATGGTGCACGGGACTCATCGTAGACGGTGTTCTCGGCGGCTTGTTCGCAGTGCTCGGCTTCTTGCCGCAAATCCTCTTGCTGTTCTTGTTCTTCTCGATCTTGGAAGACAGCGGTTATATGGCGCGTGTAGCGTTCATTCTTGACAGAATCTTCAGAAGATTCGGTTTGTCGGGCAGAGCGTTTATGCCGATGATCATGGGATTTGGTTGTTCCGTTCCTGCATTCATCAACACTCGTACTCTTGCTGACGAGAACGAAAGAATCGCAACCATCAGAGTCATTCCGTTCTTCAGTTGTGGCGCAAAATTGCCTATCCTCACTGCAATCGCAGGCGGTATCGCAACTCAATTCGGATTCGCTCATCCCGACGTCATCACATATATGATGTACGTGCTCGGCGTAGTCGTGGCAATCTGCGCGGTCATCTTGATGCGTGCAACCACGATGAAAGGCGAAGTACCTCCGTTCATTATGGAACTTCCTGCCTATCACGTACCGCAACCCAAGAACCTTGCTGCTCACCTTTGGGATAAGACGAAGCACTTTGTGAAAAAAGCGTTCACGATCATCCTTGCTTCCACAATCCTCATTTGGTTCATCAGCCACTTCAGTTGGACGTGGCAATTCCTTGCGGACGAGCAAATGGATCAATCCATCCTTGCGGGAATCGGCGGACTCATTCAGCCTTTGTTCACACCGCTCGGATTCGGTTCACAACTTAGCGCATACGGCTGGGTATTCGCAGTCGCGGCAATCACGGGTCTTATCGCAAAAGAAAACGTTATCGCAACGTTCGGCACTTTGGCAGCGTGCATCGTCGGTGGCATAATCGACGTAGAAGCTGACGGCGGTGTCGGAGCGGCGGCAACGATGATCCAAGCAACGGGTATCACCGTTCCGGGCCTCATCGCATTCATCGCGTTCAACATGCTCACGATTCCGTGCTTTGCGGCAGTCGCAACGGCAAAGGCAGAACTTCCCACCAAGAAGTCTTACAGAATGACCTTGCTCTTCTGGGTCGGTACGAGTTACGTAGTATCCATGATGATCTACCTCATCGGTGCTTGGTGGTGGACGGTGTTCATCTTCGCGGCAATCTGGGCGGCAATCATCACGCTTATCGTGCTTGACAACAAAGGTAAGATCGACGTAAAGAAGTTCTTCAGCGACCTCGGCAGCAAACTTAAAATCAAAAAGAACGCATAAGTCGCGCAAAATGCGCAATACGGACTTTGCGTAAAAAGAGCGAAATATGACAAACGTAATCTTTGAAAATGTTTTGTCGGCAATGCATCCCGTCGCAATCGTGACGATAATAGCCGCGGTTGCGATAGTAGGAGGCGTCATCATAGCGTCGATCGTGAGAAAGGTGAAGGGCAAACCGTCACTCGGAAGCGATTGCGCAGGGTGTTCGCACGCAGGGCAGTGCAACGGACATTGTTGCTCTGACAAGAACGTCGATTGGACGGAACTTGTCAAACAGCGCAAGGCGGAACTCGAAGCACAACGCGAAAAAGAAGCGCAACACGACAAGGATACAGATGCGACAAATCAATAAGCACCCACTTTTGCATTGAATAATGATAACCAAGCGTTTAATGCAAAGTCATACGAGCCGTGAGCAATCGCGACTTGCCAACGATAGAAAAGTTGTAGCAATACGACAATCTATATTCTCTCTCAATTAGGGGAAGGGCGAACTTCGGTTCGCCTTTTCTCTTTGACACAAAAAAACGTTTCGATTAAAAAAACTGTTTAAATATTCTATTTGTCGTCTGATCATTGCATTATTTTAGTGTTGATTTGTTAATATTGATGCACAAAAACTTTATAAGAAATAACCAATTGTCACAAAGGTTAAGCAATGGATTGACATTGCACGCCGAATACGCTAAAATGGCAAAGTAATGCAAAGGCGGAGAAGTGCATGCATTAGGTCGATTCGGCAAATTGTGCAAAATCGATTGTGTCACCCGCGCTCGGTGGCTGTACCGTGTCAAAATCAACAGCCAATTGCGGACATGGCGGAATTGGCAGACGCGCAAGATTCAGGTTCTTGTGAGCACTAGTTCATGCAGGTTCAAGTCCTGTTGTCCGCACCAAAAAGTCCACTGTTTAGTGGGGTTTTCAAGGATTTGAGGTTTCGGCTCAAATCCTTGTTTTTTACGTTTTTTGCCCGATTTTCGGTCCAAAACAAGCCAATTTAGGCTAAAATTTAGGCTAAATTCGTTTTTAATAGACGTTCAAAACGGTCATTTTTTTGAGCAACCGCATATATGCGGTAACTTCTGTTTCGCAATAGTTGCTCGCGGTCCTTAGGCTCAAATAGATGTTGTCCTCATCGAAACTCGCGTGCCCGACCCAACGTTGCACCAAGTATTGCGGAAAGCCGAACTCATACGCGTTGGTGATGAACGTGTGCCGCAAAATATGTCCGGTGAACGGCATTCCCAACGCCCGGAAAATGTCCGCTATCTGACGATAGGTATATTCTTGCGTATCGAAGCCGAACAGCCTGTCGCCTTGCGCCTTATCCGCGCAACGTCGTTTGAGTAGGTCCGCAAGAGGTTGCGCCATAGGTAGTTTGCGTTTTCCGCGCTTTGTTTTTGTCTTTCCAATGTTGTGGGTGTCGCGCTTCCAGGCTGAATCGATTGTTATCAGCATATTCTCGAAATCGATGTTTTCGACGCGCAGTGCGTTGAGTTCTGATTGCCGCATTCCGCTGAACAGCAACGCTCTGATAAAATCGTTCATCGACGTGCCGGGCATTTTCTCGTCGATGTATTCGAGCAACTGCTTTTGCTGTGCGTGCGTCATTGCGCCGAGTTCGGGCTGTTGGTAACGTTTGATTTTTACGCCCTCGTATGGATTGACGTTTATCAATCCGCATACTTTTGCCGTCCGGAAACTCTCACCGACGATAGTTGCGCATTTCGTTCGCACATTGTCCGACGGAATCTTTTGCAAGAGGTCCTGCAAAGCGAGCGACGTTATCTTTTTTATGTCCTTTTCGCCGATAGTAGGGAAGATGTGATTTTTCAAATGACTAATCATCGATTTGAAATATGCCGATTCCACCAAACCGCGTTTATAACTTTCAAGCCATTTTTGCGCCCATTGCGAGTAGGTCAAGCCGCGTTTTCGCTTTTCGGGTGGGTTCTTCATATATTCAAGCCGTTTGTCCCAACACTCTTGCTTTGTGTCGCCGTACACGCTCACTTGTTCTTTTTGAAACTGAAAACGGTATTGCAACCGTCCTTTTTTGCTCGTGACTCTAAAACTGCCGTCACTAAATTGACAAGGCATATCTTCAAAAACCTCCTTTATTTCTGCCTTGTCAGATTCTAAGACTTGATTATATTGCCGCTTGCTGCGCGGCACGAATTGAATGACGTTGCCTTTGCGAGAACGTTGCTCTGACGGCGACGTCTGATGCGGTATTGCCGGCGCGTCGCTTATGTGCGCACTCGCGCGAATCCCGGCGACGTACCCGGACAGTATCCCGCTGATTTGTTCTAATACAGAAAATAAAGCCTCATCCATTTGATGTGCCCCCCTAAAAGATAGTAAACGGACACATTATATCAGAGGCTTTATTTTTTTTTAGGACCGAGAATTATGCCAGGCGATTTTTGCGGTTCTCATACGATGCTCGAAGTTCACGCCCGGATATAATACCGCGCGCATAATTGACGAGGTTGTTCTGTTCTTCCGGCGTCATACGTTCGTACAGTTGTAATATTTCGGGTTGCTCGATGCGAGCATTATCAAAAATATCCGACGAGGATCTTCCGAGAAGTTCATCGACCGTAACGTCGAAAAAATCGGCAAGACGGCATAAAGTGTCGGGCGAAGGGTCGCGCTCTTCCTTTTCATAATAAGCGTATGCTTGCATACCTATTCCGACAGCATCTGCAACTTGTTGTTGTGTTAGTTTTTGTTTTTTTCTTAATTCTTTTAGCCGTGTCATACAACAATTTTTGCCAAACAATAAAAAAAATTCAACATTTTGGGAATTTTATATTGACTTTTCCCAGTTTGGGAAATATATTATTAGTAAATCAATCATTTTGGTTGATTATAAGCCAAAATGACAACGCTTGCGGTGTCGGCAAGACAAATATCAATCACACAGCGCAAGCGTGCGCATATAGGCGCACACGCACGCACAAAGGGGAATGGCTATGATATTTCTAAAATCTATCGGTCAATATGACATTTATGCAGCCTCGAAAGAGGAATGCGCCGCCGGTTATAAAGGCATCGCATTCGATTATCCGAGTTTCAGCGTATTCACGAAAGAAGAAACAGTATTGAATTTTGAAACAAGTGAAAGCAATTTCGCGACGTTTGAGCAAGCGGCAGAGTTCTGTCGGATCTTTTCGTAAGAGGTGGATCTATGGTGACTTTGGTTGAACTTTCCGAACTCGTGGCACTTTTGAAAGAGTACTCAAAAGAACTTACCCACTCACTCTCTGATGCAGTCGAAATCGACGATGACGTCGACGCACGCAAGCATCTCGAGTTGAAGATCAGAGTTATTGAATCTGCCCTCGAGGTCGCTATGTCAGATCTCGAGTATCGGATCTACACGTAACAAAAATAGGGTACTGTTCGATTTTCTCCTTTATGATGAACGGCACCCGACGCCGGGCGTAAATCTTTCCCCAATACGCCCGGCGGCTATTCCCCCTTGAGGTGATGATATATGAAAATTTTCAGAACAGTACTCGAAGGCACAATAAGCGTGGTTGTATCGCTTGCGATTCTCTTTTTTGGCGGAATCGGCATTGTCGCGCTCGTAACAAAACAGGATTACGTCACCGTTATGAACACTGCGTTTGACTGGTTCAAGAATCTTGCATCGAAGTGAGGCACGTTATGGCAAAACGTAGAACTAAAAGATCCAATGCGCCAAAAAGAGGCGGCAATAACGGCATCAGACTGTTTGTGCTCGTGATGCTCATAGTGCTGTTGCTCGGCGTTATCGGTGGCTCGATCTATCTCGGCATTAAGTCTGACGGCTTCAGAAACTGGGATTTTATCCCGGGAATTTCTGATAATCCGAGCAATCCGGATAATCCGTCATCGAAATTTGACGTTCAAAAAGACGGCAAATCGGTCAAGAGCGTTGAATCGTCATCCGACGTCATTCGCATCGACGTCATCAACGGCGGTGATTTCACTGTTATCGTGCGCCCAAAAGCAAGCGCAGACTTTGATTTTATGCTTGACGGATCTCTTCACGCTTTCGCGCAAGCGGACGGCGATTATAACCGTGCTTTCGATTTGAAGATCGAGGACGGTTATTTTACTTTCACAACTCCACTTAATATAGTCAACTCACTCAACGACGCGTATTTCGGTCACGTTATCAGCGACGTGCGCTGCAACTATGTCGGCACGTTTTTTGAAGTCGTTGTCACGGCGGAAAGCGGCGAAACTAAGAAATTTGACGTCACGGATATCTACGCGACAGCGATTGTTATCACTCTTGATAAGTCGGAGGTGACGTTCTGATGAAAAAACTTCACGCAATTAAGCTCTTTGGGCTTCTCCTCATTTTTATCCTCCTTATGAGCGCACCGATTCCGTCGGCAGTGGCATACGCTGCCGACGATGACGTCGCGCCACATAATTACATTTACGACAAGACTGACGTCACAAAGGATCTCGCCGGATCTGAAGGTTTTGATTTTTCACAATATCCTGCAGACGCCTCGAAGGAAACGCAGATCTATACATTCCTCGAGTACGGCTATGACGGCGCGGATAACTCAAAATTCGGTCTTTATATCTACGTTTACAATCCGAAACAAAAAAGTTTTTCAACCTCAAGTGCAAGCAACAGAGCAAACGTCGCTATGGCGTTTGACGGAAAGGACAACGCGACGTCGTATCAACGCGTTGGATTGATTTTCTGTTCCGCAACGTCGGATAAACTCTTCTATAAGTTCCGCATCGATGACGGTGACGGCAAACTTCTCGCGCTCGCAGAGAAGTATGCACTCACGCACGGTGGCGCGCGCAGATATGACATAGCAACGGTCGAACTGTTCGCGTATGGAGATAAGACGGCAACGACGTCAACGATCGGCAAATCATACGAGTGCACCGGCTATATGAAAGGCTTTGGCGCAGACAAAGAAAACAACACACACAGCGTAAAGGCGTACAGCCTCGACGTTCTCGACATCGAACTCAATCACACGTTCTTCCGCCCGGACGGCAAAGGTTATGCTTTTGCCGGCGACGATTATTTCCGTATCGCGTCAAAAGATCAATTAGACAGCGTATATTTTTCTTTTCCTAACGAATTG
>JBNMJA010000043.1:0-10934 GCA_050873585.1 Bacillota bacterium
GTCGTCGTGGGTTCCCTCAAACATAGTGCAGAGGGGGAACGGCGATATGGGCGCGACGCGTTAAACAATCCGTCCGGTGGACGAGTTGTAGCCAAAGCGAACGAGGCGGATTGCACTGCGCAAACGCCGAAGTCCAAACACGTGAGGAAAGGGGAAATTGCATTTAGGGTGCTAAACGCCCAACTCTTGTAGAGGAAGAACACAACACCTGAGGAACGGGGCATTGCATTATTAGTTCAAACACAACTATTCTTTTTCAAAGACAAGTGTTCCGTCTTTGTAGTCAATCTCAATCTTATCTCCCGACGCAATCTCCGCTCTTATGATTTTTTCGCTCAGTTTGTCCTCGACGAGTCTTTGCAACGTTCTGCGCAACGGTCTTGCGCCGTACTCTGCGTCGTAACCCTCGCTCACGATATAATCCTTTGCGCTTTGAGTTACGCTCACCTCCACGTCACGCGCTTCCAATCTCTTTTTGAGGGATGCAAACATAATGTCGGCAATCTTAAACAAACTCTCTTTGTCGAGTTTTTTGAACACCACGATTTCGTCGATACGGTTGATAATCTCGGGCTTCATTGCGCCTTTGAGTGCTTCGACGTGGCTTTGGCGAACTCTGTCGTTCTCATTTTGAACGGCCTTTTCGGTTGCGAATCCCAGCGTTCTTTGCGGAGTCATAGCCTCTTTTGCGCCTATGTTGGACGTGAGGATAATCACCGTGTTTTTGAAACTCACCGTACGACCGTGGCTGTCAGTAAGTATGCCGTCCTCGAGGATTTGCAAAAGTATGTTGAATATATCCGTGTGACCTTTTTCGATTTCATCGAAAAGCACCACCGAATACGGTTTTCTTCTCACTTTTTCGGTAAGTTGTCCGCCCTCTTCGAATCCTACCAAACCGGGTGCGGAACCTATAAGGCGCGACACGCTGTCCTTTTCCATATATTCGCTCATATCCACGCGAATAAGCAAATCCTCGTCTCCGAACAGGGCGCACGCAAGCGCCTTTGCAAGTTCTGTTTTGCCGACGCCCGTCGGACCGAGGAATATAAACGAGCCTATCGGGCGTTTGGGATCTTTTAGCCCTGCCCTCGCTCTCTTGACAGCCTTTGCCACCGCCGAACAAGCCTCGTCTTGTCCGATAACTCTCGATTGCAAAACTTTTTCGAGATTGACGAGTTTTTCGCTCTCGCCTTCGGTGATTCTCTTCACGGGGATTCCCGTCCAATTGCCCACAACTTCGGCGATTTCGTCCTCGCCTATCGAAAGGTCTGTGTTTGCGCACTTCTCTTTCCATTCGATTTCGGCTTTTTCCTTTTGCTCGATATAATCGTCGCGAAGTGCCTTATATTTTCCGCAAAGTTCAAAGTTCTCTCTGCGCTTTGCCTCGCTCAAATCGAGGTCTGCCTGCTTGATTTTTTTCTCCAACTCTCTGATTTCGCTCGGAGTTGTAAACGAGAAAATCTTCTTTCTCGAAGCCGCCTCGTCTATAAGGTCGATTGCCTTGTCGGGCAAGAATCTGTCCGCAACGTATCTGTCCGACAAAATCGCCGCCGAAGATATCGCTTCGTCGGTTATCGTCACGCCGTGATGCGCCTCGTATTTAGACTTCAATCCCTGCAATATTTCAATCGTGTCGCTCACGCTCGGTTCTTCAACCAAAACAGGTTGGAAACGGCGTTCTAACGCGCTGTCTTGTTCAAATTGCTTGCGGTATTCTTCAAGAGTGGTTGCGCCTATCGTTTGCAATTCGCCTCTTGCGAGCATAGGTTTGAGAATATTTGCAATATCGAGTCCGCCCTCACTCGAACCTGCTTTGAGTATCGTGTGAATTTCGTCGATAAACAGAAGGACGTTGCCTCTTTGCTTTATTCCGTTGAGAGTTGCCTTGAGTCTTTCCTCGAAGTCACCTCTGTATCTAGTGCCTGCCACGAGCGACGTCAAATCGAGAGAAAAAACCGTTTTGCCTCTCAAAGCGTCGGGAACGTCACCCGACACGATGCGCTGTGCAAGTCCGTCGATAACCGCGCTCTTGCCCACGCCGGGTTCACCGATAAGCACGGGATTGTTTTTGGTGCGACGGCAAAGCACCTGAATCACTCGCTCGGTTTCCTTTCCTCTTCCGATGACGGGATCGAGACGTCCTTCACGCGCTTTTTTGGTCAAATCCGTGCCGAATTTTGATAAATCGAAGTTCGGATTTTTGATATTTTGTTCGGATTTTTGATATAAATTTTCACTTTTATCATACAAATCGTCGCTTATTTCAGGTGTAATTCCACCGTTCATAAACCCGTTCACATCGTTGACAAAACCGTTTTTGTTGAGGTTTGCAAACCCGTTTTTGTCGCTATTTTGTCCGTTTTTGCCGATTCCGTTTTGTTCGTTTTCCCCAAAGAAATCAGAAACATATCCGTTTAGAATATCGTTTACACTCTCGTTTGCACCGTTTGCAAGACACATTTGCGGTCTTCCGCCGCCCGACACGATTGCGCTGTAAGTGATGCGTTGCAAATACTCGGGATCTATTCCTTTCGCTCTCAAAATATCGCTCGCCACTGATGACGTTTCGTCAAGAATCGTGTACAAAATATGTTCCGTTCCCACAACTTGCGAGCCGAGGCGCGCCGCCACGTCCTTGGCGTTTTGCACCGCTCTCGACGCTCTTGCCGACATCTCGACGTTGGGACGAGTGGGCATAGGCGAAAAGACGCGGATCACGTCGTCTTCATACACTCCGCAGCCGTTCAAAATCCGTTGCGCTGCCGAACCGTCAACGTCCAAAAGGCCGAACAAAATATGCTCGGTGCACACGAGTCCGCCCGTACGAACGGCAAGTTCGCTCGCCCTTTGAAGCACGAGCCTTGCGTTGTCAGAGTAGGTTATCATTCTTCCTCCGAAAGAAGTTTTCGCACGATTCGAGCGCGGGTTTTGTCACGCTCTTCTTGCGAACTTCCGTTTGTAATAATCTGCAATGACGAGGCGGAACACGCCCATATCATTTCGTCCGTCACAGCAGTAGATTTTATGGGCAAAACGCCCAGTATCACGCCGATTTTCACGTCGACGAGCAATTTCATAAGTTCCTGCGCCGTAAGCGTATACGCACCTTTGAGCACGGCATAACTTCTCGATATTCCGTCCAGAAGTTCGGTTTGTCTTTCTTTGACGAGTTTTTCGAGCGCGACTCTCTCGCAATAGCACACTCTCGCAACCGCTTGCTCGACGTGAGATATAATCTCACCCTCGCTCACTCCGAGCGTTCGGGAGTTTGAAATCTGATACATATCGTAAGCCGCTTCGCTTCCCTCTCCGTACACGCCCCTTACCGTCAAGCCGAATTCGCTTTTAAAAGTTTTGAGCGCGTCTTCGATTGCGCCCGCTCGCTTCAACGCGGGCAAAAACAGCATACAAGACGCTCTCATTCCCGTGCCGAGATTGGTTGGACACGCAGTCAGAAATCCGAGCGTCGGATCGTATGCGATCGGCAAAGCGTGCAGCAATCGTTCGTCGTACGTTCTGAGCCTTTCGTACGCGCCTTTTAGGTTGAAGCCCTCCTCTACGCATTGCTCGCGGATATGGTCCTCTTCGTTGAGCATCACGGATATTCCGAACTTTTTGTCGCCCTCGACGATTGCCGCGCCGTTTTGAGTGTTGTTTGCAAGCGCAAGTGATATCAAATGTCGCTCTATAAGCGCTTTTTTCTGCTCTTTTGCGAGGCTGTTCATAGGCAAAAGCCTTGCCTCGAACACTCCGTTTGCGGCGGCGTACGCTCCGTTTATGAGATTCACGACTCTCTCGTCCGTAACTTTTATATTTCTCGGAAATTCAAGTCCCGTGATATTTCTCGCAAGACGGATCCTCGAAGATACGACGTTGTTTTTGACAAGTTCGTTGACGGTGCAATCCTTTGCGGACTTCAAAATGCCTTGCGAAACACTCTGCGCTCTTTCCCCGTTATTGCTTTTAAGTTCGAGTATACTGTGGACGGTGTTTTGCGGAGCGTGAGCGTGCAAAAATTCCGCGTTTATCCCCTGCGCCTTGCTTGCGGCGTCAAGGGAGATTTTTCGCATTTGAGAATAGCAATCCGCACAACCGAAAAGAAAGTTTTTTTCAAAATCTTCGACGGTATATCCGCAACGCTTACACTCTTTCGTGCGACGAGAAAGCCGATAATCAGCCTCTTCGTGCGGACTTTTTCCGCATTTCAAAGCGTTTTCGTAGCACTCTTGACAATAGCCGTACTCGACGGGGTTGTTGTCGATAACCACGCTTTCAAAAAGAGTCGCCACTCTGTCGCCGCATATGTCGCAAGTCCTTTGCATCCTCTTTGGTTCTTCCTCGTCTTTTGCGCGTACGCATAACGCTTCGCGCCTTGCACGTTTTGCCACTAAACATCACAAAACAGGCATTCTAATCGCTTGTTTTTACAGATTTCTTTTGATATATTCCAAAAACTCGCCTTTGAGATTTTCATCTCGGAGCGCGTATTCGACGGTGGCTTCGAGATAGCCTTCCTTGTTGCCGATATCGTATCGGCGCGCCTCGAACTCGTATGCGCACACCGTTTTTTGTTTTGCAAGAATACTTATCGAGTCCGTAAGATACGCCTCTCCGTTCGTATACGGTGTGAGGTCGATAGCCTCGAATATCGACGGCGCAAGCACGAATCTTCCGAGAGATACGAGCGCGCTTGGCAACTCGCCTTGCGGCTTTTCGATTATGTCGTCAATCACCGTGGTGTTTGAATCGATTGCGTCTTTTGCAATCATAACTCCGCAACGCCTTGCGACTTCTTCGCTCGTGCGCTGACACCCCACTATCGACGCTCCGCCCGTTGCATAATACGCGTCGATAAGTTGCTTCGTGACGGGGCTCTTGCCCTCTTCCACGTACATAACGTCATCGCCGAACAGCACCGCAAACGGCTCTCCGTCAACGAAATCCTTGCACAGTTTGATTGCGTTTGCGTTGCCGTTCATAGTCTTTTGCACGCAGAAAGAAATCTTTGCGCCGACTTTTTCGTTTGCAAGCGCGTACGCCTCCTTTTCGCTTTGCGAAAGCAAATGCTCGTTGAGTGCGGCGTTTGGCTCGAAAAGCCGTTTTATGCTCTCTTTTTGCGGAGAAATCACGATCATAATCTCTTCGATTCCGCTCTTGACCGCCTCGTCTACGATATAGCAAAGCGCAGGCGTATCCACGATAGGCAAGAGTTCCTTTGGAAGCACCTTCGTAACGGGCAAAAATCTCGTGCCGAACCCGGCGCAAGGTATGATTGCTTTTCTGACTTGCATACGCACCCCCTACGTTTGAAAACCGCCTTTTGCAAGACGATTTCGGTTGCGTGACGTCCGAAAAAAACGCTTTCCCGAACGCTCGAAAAATATTTTCTATGCGACGAAAACGTCGCATCGTTTGCTTTACACTATATTCGACGGCAATGCCGAAATATGACTTATTTCGTCGAAACCGCCAACAATACTTTCAAAGAAAGTATATCTCACTTCTCGTAGCCGTGCGGATGAGTGGAATGCCACTTCCACGCCGACGATACGATGCTCTCGAGGCTGTCGTATTGAGGCTTCCAGCCGAGTTCTCTCTTTATCTTCTCGCTCGAAGCGACGAGGGTTGCAGGATCGCCGGGTCTGCGTCCTTCGACCGTTCTCTTTATGGGAAGTCCCGTCACTTTTTCAGTGACGTCGATGACCTCTTTGACGCTGAATCCGTTGCCGTTGCCGAGATTGTAGTGCGTTGATTTTCCGCCGTGTTTGAGATAATCCAAAGCGCGGATATGTGCGTCCGCAAGGTCGGTGATATGGATATAATCTCTCACACAAGTGCCGTCGGGAGTCGGATAATCGTCGCCGAAAATACCTATATGATCTCTCGTGCCGTTTGCCACTTGCAAAATGATGGGGATAAGGTGAGATTCGGGATTGTGCGCCTCTCCGATTTCACCGCTCTTGTGAGCGCCGGCAGCGTTGAAATAACGCAATGCGACGTATTTGAGCCCGTACGCCTTGTCGTAATCCTGCATAAACTGCTCCATCATAAGTTTGGTCTGACCGTAAACGCTTGTCGGGTGTTGCGGACTGTCCTCGGTGATGAGTCCGTCGCCGCAATCTCCGTAGGTCGCAGCAGACGAGGAGAACACGAGATATTTGACGTTCTCTGCGATCATGGCGTCGAGAAGCGCGAGCGTGCCCGCAACGTTGTTGTGATAATACTTTGCAGGATTGACCATACTTTCACCGACCAGCGAATACGCCGCAAAGTGAATGACCGAGTCAACGTTATACTTTCTGAACGTCGAGCGCAACAACTCCACGTCAAAGATATCGCCCTTCACGAACGGAACGTCCGAAGGCACGGATTCGATGTGTCCGGTGACGAGATTGTCGTAAACGACAACGTCCATATTTCTTTCTTTGAGTTCTCTTACGCAATGTGAGCCGATATAGCCTGCTCCGCCCGTAACCAAAATCATATAAACTCCTCGCACGCTCGGTGCACCCGAGCGCGCCACAATTTTTATCTATGAAATATTATAGACTAGAACCGCTTGTTTTGCAAGGTAAAATTGTGTATAATCAAATCGTGGGAAAAACAATTTTGCATTGCGACCTGAACAACTTCTACGCATCGGTAGAACAGAAATTGCATCCCGAATACGACGGGATGCCTCTTGCCGTATGCGGAAATCCCGAAGCAAGACACGGAATCGTGCTTGCAAAAAACCAACTTGCCAAAAAAGCAGGCGTTCAAACGGGCGAAACACTGTGGTCGGCAAAACAAAAATGCCCCGATATCGTGTTCGTTTCTCCTCATTTTGACGAATACGTCAAATACTCGAAACAAGTTTTTCAAATCTACACGCAATTTACCGACAGAGTGGAAAGTTTCGGCATAGACGAGTGCTGGCTTGACGTGACGGGTTCGGAAAAACTTTTCGGCGACGGCGTAACGATTGCAAACACCCTTCGCGAACTCGTCAAAAAAGAGACGGGATTGACTATATCCGTGGGTGTATCGTTCACCAAAACACTCGCAAAACTCGGAAGCGACCTCAAAAAGCCCGACGCAACCACCGTGCTCGACAAAGAGCATTATATGGACGTCATCGGCAATATGTCGCCCTCCGAAATGATTATGATAGGTCGTCAGACCTCCGAAAAACTCACTAAACTCAATATCCGCACCATAAGACAACTCGCAAACGCAGACCGTGACGCCTTGCGCCACATTTTCGGAATAATTGCCGACAATATGATAAACGCCGCTCAAGGCGTTGAAACAGACGAAGTCAAACATTACTACGACGTGCGCATACCAAAGAGCGTATCCAACGGCACGACGACTCCGAGAGATATAAAAAACCTCGGCGAAGCGAAAATCGTGATTTACGCGCTTGCTGATATGGTTGCGTTGAGACTTAGAAGTTACAATCTCGTGGCAAACGGCATAGGATTGTCAATCAAAAATCCCGCACTGCAATGGAATTCCAAACAAATCCCGATTTTCCCCGCAACTCAAAATTCGGGTGCGATCGCAAAAGAGGCAATCGAGTTGCTCAAAAAAATGCACAATTTCGGCGAGCCGCTTCGAGCGATAACCGTTGCGGCAATCAGACTCGAAAGCAAGGACGGAGTTCAACTGAGTCTTTTCGACGAGCAAAACGACAAAGCGGACAAACTCGAAAAGACAATTGACGATATAAGAGCGAAGTACGGCTACCGTTCGGTACAACGAGGCATTTTGCTCGACAACGATCTTACGGGCAATTTGCATGAAGAGGACGATTTCAGACCTTTCCACCAAAGCAAAACGACTTGATATCGGTATTTTTTTATTTGTATACAATGCCGTCAATAATGAATTAATAAAAACACGATTCACAACACATATCGTGTTTTATTTTTGCGATTTTACCCCATTTTGAGAGGAAAACGCCAATTTTTAGCCCGTTTCAAATATAATTGTACACTTATCGTGTTGTATAAATGTATAGCACGAATAGTGTTTTATGCCATAATTGTCGCATTTCGGCGCAAGTTGACGATTCCGTTTTACAATCATCAAGATTTTCTTTATAATATGTCTAAACAATACTTGGATTGTTAAGAAGACTATATGAAGCGCACGCTTCACGGCACGCACAGGCGTGCAAAACGCTATAATTTATGTCACCTGTTCAAATCACAACGGCAGTTTTGTCACTCATCGCCGGCATAGGCGTGTTTTTGATTGCCTGCAACATGATGAGTTCCAATCTCGAATCCGTCAGTTCCAACAAGTTGAAACAACTTTTTGCAAGAACGTCCAAAAGCAAACTCGTCGGCGTCGGCATAGGCACAGTCGCAACGGCGGCAATTCAATCCTCGGGCGCAACCACGGTTATGGTCATCGGTTTCGTCAACGCAGGCATTATGTCGCTCATGCAGGCAACCACCGTCATATACGGCGCAAATATCGGTACGACCATCACAGGTCAAATCACTGCGCTCGGTATGTTTGAAAACACTATATCAACGGGCGTCGTGTTTGCGACTTTTGCAGGTATCGGCGCATTCACGATGGCGTTTGCAAAAAACGACCTTGCAAAAAAAATCGGCGGTATCCTCGCAGGCTTCGGCATGCTCTTCGTCGGTCTCGATATGATGAGCGCGTCGATGAAAACCTTTGCAAACCTCGACTCCGTCAAAAACTTTCTTGCGGCAATCGAAAATCCGATCCTTCTCGTTCTCATCGGCTCGATTCTCACCGCAATCATTCAAAGTTCTTCGGTTATGACCTCGGTCGCCATCACCATGGCGTTTACGGGGCTTATCACACTCGACCAAGGCATATATCTCACGATGGGCTCGAACATCGGCTCGTGCGTTGTTGCAATCATCGCAGGTATGACTTCGAGCACCAACGCAAAGCGCACCGCTCTCATTCACCTCTTGTTCAACGTGACGGGCGTCGTCATCTTTATGCTCGTTGCAATGATGATGCGTGAGATTTCAAAAGCCGTAAATCCCGCAAAGGTCATCACTTTCGGCTATCTCTTTGAAAATATGTTCCCCGGCGTTCCGCAAACGCAACTTGCAATGTTCCACACCATTTTCAACGTGATATCCGTCATCATAATGTTGCCTTTCACAAACTTGTCCGTGAAACTCGTTTGCAAAATTCTTCCCGACAAGAAAAAAGCCGACGAGAAACCTGCCGAGCATTTGTACTATATCGACGAGCACATGCTCTCGACGCCGCCTATCGCCGTTCAACAGACCAAAAACGAAATCGTCAATATGGCGGAAATCGCAATCCACAACTTCGATTTGGCTTGCGACATAATCTGCACACTCGACTATTCGCAAATAGAGCAATTCAGAGCCAACGAAAACGAACTCAATTATCTCAACAAAGAGATCCCCAGATTCGTAGTCAAACTTTCCAAGCTCGAAATGAACGACGAGGACCACAACTATCTAGCAACCACGTTCCACACCGTAACCGACCTCGAACGCGTTGGCGACTATGCGGAAAATATCGTCGAATATGCCGACAAGCTCAAAGAGTCCGACCAAAAATTTTCCGACGTCGCAATCGAGGAAGTTCGCCACTTGCAAAGTCGTATAGGCGATTTGTTCCAAAAGGTTATGAAAGCGTACGTCAATCGCGACACGGCGTCGTTTGACGAAGCAAACGTCATAGAAGACGAAATCGACGACGTCACCGAAGCGATGGGCGCAAACCATATTGCAAGACTCAGAGCAGGAGATTGCACGCCCGACGTCGGCGCACAGTATCTCTCGCTTGCGTCCAACTCCGAACGTGTGGCCGACCACTTTATCAACGTCGGAAAATCAATCAAAAACGTAATCAAGAAAAAGGACTGACGCATGAAACTTGCAATCGCAACCAACAACGCACACAAACTTTCAGAAATCCGAGCCATACTCGGTGATTCTTTCGAACAGTTGCTCTCGCTCAAAGACCTCGGTATCGACGTTGACGTCGAGGAAACAGGCACGACGCTTGAAGAAAACGCTCTTTTAAAAGCGCGCACGATTTGCGATATATGCAAACTACCGACGCTTGCCGACGATACGGGGCTTATGGTCGATGCACTTGACGGCGCTCCGGGCGTATATTCGGCACGCTACGCAGGCGAGGCGCACAACGACGCAAACAACCGTGCCTTGCTTCTAAAAAACCTTGAAGATAAGGATTCCAGGCGTGCGCATTTTTCAACCGTAATAGCGATATGTTATCCGAACGGCGACTTTATCACCGCAACCGGACGCGTTGAAGGCTCGATTCTTAACGAAGAGCGCGGAAGCGAAGGCTTCGGATACGACTCTCTTTTCTATAGTGACGAACTCGGCAAAACGTTTGCGCAAGCCACTCCCGAAGAGAAAAACTCCGTCAGCCACAGAGGCAGAGCGCTGCACGCAATGCTTGGAAAACTCAATTCGCAAAAATAAGAAATGAACACGATAACGGCATTTTCCGACAGTCACAACATGCCGCTTCCGAGCCGTCTTATCGACGTCGCAAACGAAAGCAAATACGTCTTTTTCCTCGGCGACGGATTAAGTTCGCTTGGTGATTTACTTTGTCACAAAGGCTTCTACGGCGTAAAAGGCAATTGCGACGCATATTCGTTTGACGACGAACAAATCATTGAAATTGACGGTGTAAAAATACTGCTCACACACGGCGACAAATATCACGTCAAGCGCGGACTTTTAGAACTCGATTTGCGCGCGCGAGAACTCGGTTGCGCCCTCGTTTTTTACGGTCATACGCATTTTGCCAGTATAGACGAGAACGCAGGTATAACCTTCGTCTGCCCGGGATCGACTTATTCTTCGCTTTCCGGCGCGCCCTCATACGCATATGCAGTCGTCCACGACGGAAAATTTACCGTCAAAATCGTAAATCTA
>JBNMJA010000044.1:0-10872 GCA_050873585.1 Bacillota bacterium
ACAGATGCATAACAAGAAAGAGGCATCCGAATGACAACCCTAATGTACAAGTAGTACATGAGTTGACAGGCGGATGTCTCTGACGCAGTTAGGCGCGATTTATTATGTTTTAACTAAAACTGCGCCAAACAGATGCATAACAAGAAAGAGGCATCCGAATGACAACCCTAATGTACAAGTAGTACATGAGTTGACAGGCGGATGTCTCTGACGCAGTTAGGCGCTGTTTGGCGCAGTTTTAGTGGGAGGGGTGGCAAACTAAATCATACCACAACCCCACCAACACTCCGTAAGCAGGATTTATGACGGTTTCGTCGATATCGATGACGTAGGTGTCACGAATTGAAAGAAGTTTTTTGCGAGCTTTGACGGCAAGGGTTTTGCCTGAGTCGGTGACGACGTGCGCTTTCATATGGAAAGGTCCTGCTTTGATTTTGATATGAAGCGCGCCGTTGGTGGTTTCTGCACGGTGAAAACAGAAAAACGGAAGTTTTTCGTTGATGGCGCAAACTTCGTTGCCGTGCGAATCGGTGATGGAAAACCAGGACGAAAAGACCTTTTTGAGTTCGGACTGCATACGGGCAATGGGAGCGCCTTCGGGTGAAAACAAAACGACGTTGGTCATAAATCTGTCCCACTGCCTCTCGGCAAAGAACACGGTTTGACGGTCTTTGTCTTGAATTTCAAACTTTGCGCCGACTGTAAAATATTTCTGTTTGATGATTATCCTCATAACTCCTCCGAAAAGTGCGCTACGGCAACTTTGATAATTGTAGTTTATCATACAATATGCAAAGTTGCAATATTATATTTTCCGACACGTTTTTCTACACGATAAAAGCAATCGCCGAAGATTTGGTCGATGATATGAAAGCGCCGTTTTGTACGGTTGCAAAACGGCGTTTGTCGGAAAAATTATTTTCGGTTTTCGATTTCGGATTTAAGCTCGCAAACACGCTTGCGGAGCACGGGATGAAGTTTGTAAGGACAAAGTTCGACAAGCGGATTGAGGACGAAATCACGATTTTGCATATCGATATGCGGCACGCATAAATCGTTGTCTTCAATTACGCAATCGTCGTAAAAAATCACGTCTATATCGAGGGTGCGATTGCCCCAATGCTCGGTGCGGACGCGCTCGCCGTCACGCTCGATTTGAGAGATAACGGCAAGAAGTTCTTTGGGAGTATAAAGCGTTTCGATACGCACGGCACTGTTGACAAATTCTTCGGTGGCAACTCCGCCGTAAGGCTTGGTGATATGCCTTGCGCTTTCCTTGACTTCTTTGACATTGTCGTCGCTTGCAAGTCGTTGAATCGCAAAATCGAGATAGCCGTTTTTATCCCCCATATTCGAGCCGAGCGCAAGATAAACTTCGTGCCATTCTTTTTCGACTTCGACGGCAACGTAGTCAAACGTTCCGCTCATCGGTGCGTCGGGCTTTTTGACGGAAAGAATCACCTTTCGAGCAGGGTATTTTTTCAGGATCTCATCGCAAGCGCGCGTTGCCAAAGTTTCTATCAAATCAAAGCAGTTGTTGACGCAAAACGCTGTTAAAGTCTTTTTTACGTCGCTATAACTTATCGTTTTGGTCAAATCGTCGGATTCTGCCGCTAGAGAAAAATCGTAAAAAATCTCTGCGGAAAACAAGAACCTTTGGGGTGTGATTTTCTCGTCGGGATTGCAACCGTGGGTGGCTTTTATTTGTAGGTTTTTGATGATGATTTTGTTCATAGGAATAAGATTATTTTGTTAGATTTATAACCGCAACGTTCTCTCTAATATCGTGGACACGGACGAATAAAACGCCTTGTTTTACGGCAAGCATCGTCGAGTCGAGAGTTGCGGAAAGCCTTGTTTCGGGAGTGCCGCCGAACATAGATTTTCTCGACGTTCCGAGCAAAAACGGGTACTCTTCAAACATATCGATAAGCCTGTCGTATCCTCTCAAAAGTTGCCAATCTTCATCGTTGTTTTTATTGAATCCGATGCCACCGTCCAGCATAATTCTGCGTTTGTCAAGTCCTTGTGACAAGAGCGTATCGATCGCTCTCATAAGCCCCGTTTCTTTGTCGAAAAACAGGTCGGAAATTTGCGATGTTCGTCTGTCGTGCATAACGCATATTGCAACGTCGTTTTGAGCAACGACCTTTGCAAGCGCTTTGTCGCGGAGGCAACTTACGTCGTTTATCATATCCGCACCTGCGTCTATCGCCGCCCACGCAACGTCGGGATAGAAAGTGTCGACGCTCACAAGCGCGTCGGGGCATTCGTTTTTTATGCTTTCAACGACGGGCAATACTCTTGCCATTTCCTCAAGCGCACTTACGCTTTGTGCGCCAGGGCGTGTGGATTGACCGCCGATATCGACGATTTGTGCGCCCTGCTGCAAAAACTTTTTTGCGGTTTCGACGGCGTCGTTTCGGTGTCTGCTTGCCGAATAAAAACTGTCGGGCGTGGCATTGAGAATCGCCATAACGTGCGTACCGCTTTCAAAAACTCGGTTGCCGACGTGAAAGTCGTAGTTCCTTTTTTCTCTCATTTCAATCCCTCGAGCAACATTCTTTCAACCGTATCGTCGATTTCTCCTCTCTTTGCGAAAGTGACGGTTTTTGCGCTTATCTTTTTGACTCCGCGCGCGCTCATACACGTATGGTGGGCTTCGACGACAACAAGCACGCCTTTTGGTTGAAGCACGTCGAAAATTGCGTCCGCAATCTGCGAATTGAACCTTTCCTGAAGTTGCAATCGCTTTGCGTACACCTCGACCACTCTTGCAAGTTTTGACAAGCCGACGACCTTTCCGTCGGGAACGTAGGCAATGTGCACCTTGCCGAAAAACGGCATAAGATGATGCTCGCAAGTGGATGAAAAGTCTATATCTCTTTCGATGACGGCCTCACTGCCGCTCTCGGCAAAAGTTTTGCAAAGATGCGTTTTTGCATCGTCGCAATAGCCTGCGGTCAGTTCCTCGAGCATACGGGCAACTCTGTCTGGAGTTTGCAAAAGTCCTTCCCTCTCGGGATCCTCTCCGATTGCAACGAGAATGTCCTTGACTGCTTTTTTGATTGTTTCATGATCTATAGTCGTGTTTTTCATAAGCGTTAATAGTTGTGTTTATTCGTTTTTCAGTCCCGAAAAAAGCGTGAGCGAACCGCAAAGAATCACGATATCGCAATCGCCGTTCAATGCGTTTTGCACTGCCGCTTTTATATCGTCCGACATATCGCACTCGCCCTTGCAAAGCGGTTTGACAATCACCGATAATTCTTCTTTTGCCATTGCCCTCGGCGACGGCGGCGTGACGCAGGTTATCCTGTTTGCAAGCGGTGCGAGGATCTCGCAAATGCCTTTTACGTCCTTGTCTCTGAGTATGCCCAAAACGAGATGAACGTGCCTTCCTTTGAACAAATCTTCGATTGCTTCAGCAAGCGTGGTTGCGCCTTGCGGATTGTGCGAGCCGTCAAATACAAGCACTTTATCTTGCGAAATCGATATATTAAAGTCCTCTTTTGCGTTTTTGACGACTTGGAGCCTTGCTTTCCATACTGTGTTTTTAAGTCCGTCTTTGAGCGCTTTTTCGCTTATATCGAAGTGCTTCTTTCTCAGTTGTTCAACGGCGCAAATCGCTATCGACGCGTTGACGAGTTGATGCTTGCCGAGCATTGATATTTCGTATTCTTTGCCGTCGTATAAGAATGCTTGTCCGTCGATATCGCCTCTCAAAAATTCGGGGCGGTTGCACACTTCGACTTTCGCTTTGCGGTATACCCTCTTGCCGTCTTTGATCGAAAACGGATTTTCTATCTCGTGCATAACTTCGGGCGGTTGCTCGCATGTGGCGACTACGTCTTTGGTTATCGCCGCCTTTTCGCTTGCGATCTGTCCTATCGTATTGCCCAAAATCGCGCAATGGTCAAGTCCTATGGGTGTGATCACGGCAAGTTCTTTGTCATCGATAGCGTTGGTTGCGTCCCATCTTCCGCCGAGTCCCGTTTCAAGCACGCACACGTCGCATTCCTTGTCGAAAAACGCAAGCATTGCAACGGCGGTTTCTATCTCGAACGCGGTGGGATTGAACGTATCGAGTCCGAAAGCGGTGCGCAAAGTCTGTTCGTTTTGCACGCTCTCTCTTACAATCGAGAGATACTTTGCGACGTCGTCGTCCGAAAGCGGCGTGCCGTTTATGAGCCATCTCTCGTTGTAGCAAAAAACCGAGGGGGAATTGTAAGTGCCGACCTTATACCCTGCCGCTTTGAGCACGGAAGTGAGATACGCGCTCACCGAGCCTTTGCCGTTCGTGCCTGCGATATGGACGAATTTGAGACGTTTGTCGGGCGCGCCGAGAAGATCGAGAAGTTCTCGCATCCTTTCAATGCCGTAATCCGAACCCGATCTTTCGATGTTTTTGATATAGTCCAATGCCTCTTCGTAAAACAAAAAGCACCCCCTTTGGAAGCACTCGCAAAAAACCTTTCGGTAATATGTGAAGTCCGGAGTGAATATTGCACCGCGAGCAACGCTCTTCGTCCGCCGACACCCCACGTTCGTACGGCACTTAACGCGCAATTTCTACTACTTCCATAGATGATGACTTGATTTTAGCACCAAACGGAAAAGGTTGCAACATATATGAAAAAAAATATTGCCTAACTGCGTTTTCTGTTTTATACTAAATCCATAATTATTAAAATTTCATTAAAGAAAGGAGTTCGCCTATGTTTGCAAACACACTTGGCGCAAGAGAATTCTCCCTGCGCGACCCGATGGTGTTCATATTGTACGGCATAGTGTTGGCGTTTGTCGTCGCACTGTCGCTTTACTATATGATTTCCGCCTTCAAGAGAGCAAAACAACTTGGCATCGAGTCCTCAAAAATCAAAAAGGTCATCACGACTTCAGCCACTTTCTCTATCCTTCCGGGACTCGGAATCGCACTCGGAGTGGTCACGCTCATAGGCACTTTGGGAATTGCGTTCCCCGCAATCAGACTTTCCGTCGTCGGTTCGCTTCAATACGAAACGCAGATGGCAAACGGCGTTGCGGAGGGGCTTTATGGCTCGATGAGCGCAATGATCGCACACGGAATCTCCGCACAAGACTTTGCTACGATGGCTATGATTATGACAATCGCAATCTGTTCGGGCGGAGTCGAAGTGCTCTTCTTCTACCGTCTGTATCAGCCGAAAATCGGCAAACTCATGGCGAAAACGTCGGGTGGCGGCAAGAAAGGCGGAGTCAATATCGGCGACCTCGTATTCCAAGTGTCGTTTATCGGCATGGTCATCGGCTATCTCGCAATGAGCCTCGAAACACTCGCAAAGAACGTGACGTTCATCGACGGCTACTACAACTTTATCGCCGTGCTGGTGGCAATGGGTTGTATGTACGTGTGCGACGTGCTTATCAACAAGGCAAATTGGAAATGGCTTGACAGTTTCTCCACTCCGCTTTCCATGCTTATCGCAATGTTTGTGGTCGGCATAATCAGTTTCTGCGCAAACAAATACGGCTGGGCGCTTTCCACCGATTTGTCGCAGACGACGGAGCAAGCGGCAGAGGCGGCAAAGAACGCCTTTGCGATGATA
Source organism: Bacillota bacterium (assembly GCA_050873585.1). GTDB lineage: Bacteria > Bacillota > Clostridia > Christensenellales > CAG-917 > CAG-475. Next base: position 5,589 of record JBNMJA010000044.1, read on the forward strand.
CTGTAAGGAGGTGTGAATTATGGCAAAAGAAAGAATTAAAGTCACGATGGATTACAACCTCAAATCACACATTATCGGAAAAATCTGGATGGCGCTCTCGCTTGCTATTTTCTTTGCAGTGCCGACGACGATTTGTCTATACTACGGCGTGAAACCCGATATGAGCGTTATGGGCACGAGCGCCGTTCTCATTCCCTTCATCATCAACTTCCTTTCGGGAATCGCAGAACCCGTCATTTACTCTCCGATGCTCGGCATCAACAGCGCATACCTTGCGTTTATCACGGGCAACCTTTCAAACCTCAAAATTCCTTGCGTCGTCAAGGCTCAAGAGATTTGCGGCACGAAACTCGGCACGGAAGAAAACGAAGTGGTTTCCACCCTCTCGGTTGCAACGAGCACGCTCGTGACGACGGTCATAATTGCGATCTTCGTGCTTATTCTTACGGTGAGCAACGTCGAAACGGCAATTCAGAACACGCCGTGGATTACGCCCGCTTTCACTTGCGTCGTATACGCCCTCTTCGGCTCGCTCGGCGGAAAGTACGTCGTGAAAAATATCAAACTCGCGGTGCTTCCGCTCTCGATTATCGTTGCATTCTCACTCATTCTCGGCTTTGCCGCTCCGAAACTCGGCGTAGGCTCCGCATACTTGTTCGTAGGTATCGCATTGTGCGCAATCTTCGCAATTTTGCAAATCGTGCGTGAAAAGAAGAAAGCAAAACTTCAAGAAGAGCAACAACACCTCGAGCAAATCGCAGGCTCTGACGTGGAACTTGAACAAAACGTTTCTCTCGACGCTCAAAACGAGCAAGCGGACGAAAATGTTCAAACCGAAACCGCTCAATCGGACGAAGAAATCGTCGAAGGAAAAGCTCTCGAGGACGCAGAAAAAGAAGCCGAGCAAATCGCCGAAGATACACAATCGGTTGATTGATAAAATCGCATCTTACAATAGTATTTATGAAAATCCGACGAGAAATCGTCGGATTTTTTCATACACGAGGTGAATTATACTTTCAACCGTAACGCCTGCAAAAACGCGAACTTCGTTCTTAAATTAAATGCCCAAAAAGAAGCGAGTTATATCCTCGGACGTAGGCTACGGAAAATGCGGAATACCCGAGTTTTGAATTTATGGTTGTTATTATATTTTATAAGTGTTATAATCTATATACTTCTCAATAAGAGTAATCGAAAAAAGAGGAATCAAATGGACATTATCATCAGCGGTTTGGGCGCAGTCGGCACAACCCTTATGCAGGAACTCACCGACGAGGGTCACAATATCGTCGTCGTTGACATAAACGGCGATAAGGTGGAAAAGGCCGTCAATCAATTTGACGTAAAAGGCGTCATCGGCAACAGCGCGAGCGCAGACGTGCTCAAAGAAGCAAACGTCGCTTTTGCCGAACTCTTTATCGGCGCGACCAACCACGACGAACTGAATATTCTTTGCTGTATCATAGCAAAAAAACTCGGTGCGAAAAAGACTATCGCACGAGTTTCCAAGCCCGAATATCTCGAACTTTTCGGCAACGAAAACGACTTCGGCATCAATCTACTTGTCAATCCGCAATACGAGGCGGCGCTTGAAATCAGCCGTATGCTTCGCTTCCCTTCCGCAATCAAGGTCAACGAATTTTCAAACGGAAAAGTCGAACTCGTGGAATTCAGAGTGAGCGGCGACAGCGACCTCGTGGGATTGGAACTCAAAAATCTCGGAAGCAAATTTAAGGCAAAAGTGCTTATCTGCGCGGCAAAACGCGACGGGAAAGCGATTATCCCCGGCGGCGACTTCGTCATTCAGGCAGAGGACAGGCTCTTCCTCACCGCCACGGCAAAAGATATTTCTCTCTTTTTCAAGCAACTGGGCTGGAACAAGCAGGCAAAAGACGCGATTATCGTGGGTGGCTCGACAACGGCGTATTATCTTTGTCAGGAACTCGACAAACTCGGGATTCACTCCAAACTCATCGAAAAAAATCTGCATACCGCCGAAACATTCTCGCAGACTTTCAAAAAAGTGAACGTCATTCTCGGCGACGGCACCGATCAGGAATTACTCCGTGAAGAGAATATTTCCACGACCGACGCTTTCGTCGCACTCGGAAATATCGACGAGCAGAATATCATCATGAGCATGTTTGCCGCATCGCAAAACGTGCCGAAGGTCATCACCAAAATAGACCAACTCGGCTATTACGATATGTTACAAAAGAGCGGCATTTACAGTGCGGTTTCCACCAAAAACTCGACGGCAGACCACATTATCCGCTTCGTGCGCCTTTTGAGCAACAAATCGGGCAGTACGGTCAAGCGCATGTTCCATATCATCGACGATACAACCGAAATCTTGGAATTCGAGGCAAAGGAAAACTTCAAAAAGTTTGACGTTCCTCTCCAAAAACTCAATCTCAAAAAGCACTTGCTCGTTGCGGGCATAATCCGCAAAGGCGTACTCATCACTCCCTCCGGACAAGACGTCATAAAGTTGGGAGACAGCGTTATCATCGTCACGCTCGAAGAAGGTCTTGACGATTTGAGAGATATTCTCGACAACTAAGGCTTATGAATTTACGTTTGCTTGCATTCGCTTTGGGCGAAATCGCCATCATAATCGGAGCGCTGATGTCCATTCCCCTCTTTATGGCAATAGGCTATCAAGAGGATACGACCATACTCGGCTTCGGCATCGCAATCGGCGTGTGTCTGCTCTTGGGCGTAATCGGCATAGTCGTAAGGCCGCCCAAGGACAAGCGCGATATGCGCTCAACGAGCGGTTTTGCCATGTGCGCTCTGTTTTGGATTTTTATCGCACTCGTAAGTGCGATTCCTTTCCGCGTATCGGGATATATCCCCAACTATATCGACGCTCTTTTTGAAACGATATCGGGATATACCACCACGGGCTCGAGCATACTCACAAACGTCGAGGCGCTTCCGAAATCTCTGCTGTTCTGGCGCGCTCTGACGCAGTTTATCGGCGGTATGGGCGTTTTGGTGTTCGTCATCGTGTTTATTCCCAAAAACGACAAGATGTCAACCGCTCTTGCAAAAGCGGAAATCCCCGGACCTCAATTCGGCAAAATCGTGAGCAAATTACGCTTCACTTCTCTCATCTTGTACGCAATTTATATCGTGATGACTTTCATTTTGGCGGGCATACTCTGCGCACTGAAAATGCCCGTGTTTGACAGTTTCTGCCACGCTTTCTCAACGGCGTCGACGGGCGGATTCGGCGTAAAGGCAACGAGCATTGCATACTACAACTCCGTCGGAATCGAAGTGACTCTCACGGTGTTTATGCTTCTGTTCTCAATCAACTTCACAATCTATTATCTCATTCTGATAGGTCATTTCATCAAGGCAATACGCAACGAGGAGCTTGCCTGGTTCGTGTCCATTTACGTTGCGGCGGTTGCGATTATCGTTGCAAATCTTATGGTTTCAAAAACCTACGACAACTTTGCCACCGCACTCAAAGACGCCGCGTTCAACGTGTCGTCGCTGATGAGTACGTCGGGATTCGGCACGGCGGACTACACGAAGTGGCCGGTATTTTCGCGTATCGTTTTGCTTTCGGTTATGTGCATAGGCGGCTGCGCAGGCTCTACGGCGGGCGGACTCAAGGTGTCGCGCGTGGTTATCCTCTCCAAATCCTCGATAATCAACGTCAAAAAGACGCTTTCGCCACGCTCGGTTTACACTCCGAAGATGGACGGCGCACCCATTGACGAAACCACGAGGCGCAACGTCAAGAGTTTCTTCATCATCTATATGTTTATCATTTTCGTGTCCGTACTGCTCATCTCGATAGGCAACAACGATTTCGGAGCGTACGACGCGTTTGAAACCAACTTCTCTGCCGTCATCGCGTGCTTCAACAACATAGGTCCGGGTAGCGGCGCGGTCGGTCCTACCGGCAACTTTGCAAGTTATACGATTTTTGCAAAACTCGTGCTTTCCTTCGACATGTTGCTCGGACGACTTGAAATTTTGCCCGTATTGCTCCTGTTCAATCCGAACTCCTGGAGAAAAAGTTCGCTCAACGTAGTGCCGACGAGCAAAATCAACTAAGTCAATCGACGATTTGAATAACAAACGAAATACAGAGGTGAAATTATGGATAATCTTGACGCAAGCAACGTCGAAGTCCAAAACGACGAAACCCAAACTACGCCCGAGTGCGACGGAAAAAAATTCGTGCATATCGACAAGTCGAAGCGCATTTTCGACATAGTGTATCTTGCGCTTTGCTCTGCGTTTATGCTTGTTATGTGGTGCACGGGCTACAACTTCCTCCCCCTCGTTGCCGACATTTTGGCAATCGTGGCGGGCGTGTTTATCTTTGCACGTATGCTCGCAAAAAGCAACGTCGGGCTGTATATGTGGATATCCTATATGGTGTGCATATGCGGTCTGTTCGTGTTTTTCCTCATATGGGGAGCGGAGAGTTTCGGGAAGAATCTTTGGTACAATTTGGTCATAGTTCTTTTTCCGGTGCTTCTTGCCACGCTCGTGTACGTTGCCGATAGGTTTATCACCAAAAAATCCGCTCTGAAGATCACTTGCGCGGTCTGCTCGTTTTTGATGATAGGCACGGCAATCGTGTACGTTTTCTTTATGAATCTGCGCTGCCGTCCCACCGTCGAAAGTCTCCAAGCAGGTCACGACGACTACCTTGCAAGCGTCAAAAACAAGTATGACACCCAAAATAAGCCCAACGTCCTCGTCATTCTTATGGACGATATGGCGTACAGCGATATCTCGGCGTACAGTTATCTCGCGTCTCGCATCGACGGCGCAAGCGGAACGGTGACAGACAGCGTAAACGCAACGATAAACACCCCGAATATCGACTCCATCGCGGACGGCGGAATCATGATGGACAACTTCTATTCCGCATCTCCCGTGTGCTCACCGTCGAGATTCTCCATTCTCACGGGCAGATATTCCTCGCGCGGATATCTCGACAACGTCGTGTTCCCAAGCGATATTCAATCAAATCCGTGGTCTCCCACGCACTTCCTCAATCCCTATCAATTCCTCAACAACGTTGACGGCATTCTCGGCGACGAAATCACTTTTGCGGAAGTTTTGCAAGCAGCAGGCTACAACACGGGTTGCATCGGCAAGTGGAATCTCGGCGACTACGGCGAATATCTGCCGACAAACCAAGGATCCGACTATTTCTACGGCAGTTATTACGTCAACGATATGACGCCTTACAACTGGGTTAAGGACGAGGTGGACGCCGAGGGCAATCTCCACTCCCAAGAAG
>JBNMJA010000045.1:0-10583 GCA_050873585.1 Bacillota bacterium
GGAGTTACGCAACCCGGATAGTACGGAAGATTTTTTGCTATGCAAAACTCTGCGACTTCATCGGAAAAACCGGGCGAAACGATAAATTTCGCGCCTGCGTTTGCCGCCCTTTCGGCTTGCGCGCCGTTGATGACCGTGCCTGCTCCGATATTCATATCGGCAAACTCTTTCACGCCGATTTTTATCGCTTGCTCCGCACACGCCGTGCGGAAAGTGATTTCGGCGCAATTTATGCCGCCTTCTCTTAATGCTGACAAAGTTTTTATCGTGTCGTTTTCATCGTTTATAACGACGACGGGAATCACGCTTTTCATATTTCTCTCCTCTTTTTCAAACTCCGCTGTATGCGGAAAAACCGCCGTCTATAGGAATGACCGTACCCGTGACGAAGCCGCTCGATTTGTCGTCGGCAAGCCACAACAGACAGCCTATAAGGTCGCTTACTTCACCGAATTTTTTCATCGGCGTTGCGTTGAGAATTTTGCCCGTCCTTGCCGTCGGCGTGCCATCTTCTAAGAAGAGCAACGCTCTGTTCTGATTGGTGACGAAAAATCCCGGGGCAATTGCGTTGCAACGAATCTTGCAAGGCGCAAAGTGCACGGCAAGCCACTCGGTAAAGTTGGAAATGCCTGCTTTTGCCGCACTGTACGCAGGGATTTTGGTGAGTGGTCTGAATGCGTTCATAGAAGAAATATTGACGATATTACCGCCCGTTTTGACCATATCCTTTGCAAATACTTGAGTAGTCAAAAACGCGGAAGTTATGTTGAGGTCGAACACGAATCTGAGCCCCGTTTCTTCAAGCGCGAAGAAGTCTTTCAAGCCCTCACAATCGGGAGTCATGGTTTCGTTGTCGGTGGTGGCTTTGGGATTGTTGCCGCCTGCGCCGTTGATGAGGAAATTGACTTTGCCGAACTTGAACTCTATCTCGTTTTTGGCTCTGAAAATATCCGCTTTGTCAAGGCAGTTGCACTTGATTGCATACGCGTTTTCGCCGATTTCGTCGGCAACCTTTTTTGCCGCGTCGTAGTTGATGTCCAAAAGCGCGACTTTTGCGCCGCACTCTGCAAGCGCGCGAGCAAATTCGGAACATATAACTCCGCCTGCGCCCGTAATTGCAACGATTTTGTCACTCAAATCAACTTTGAAAGGTACGCTCATTTTTATTCTCCTTCTTTGTCCTTTCAGACTTTAACTATAAATCTTATATTCAAACATTCTAACGTCTTTTGCACTATAGTTGCATTTTTTGCACTATAGCGTTGTTTTCGTTTATTTACTCTTCAAGGCAACATCCTTTTCGACTGCTTCAAACAGCCCGCCGAGATAGCACGCGCCCATTGCCCTGTCAAAAAGGCCGTAGCCCGGCTTTGCGTCCTCTCCCCACACGTTTCTGCCGTGATCGGGGCGAACGTAGCCGTCGAATCCGTTTTCTACGAGCGCTTTGACGATTGCGTATACGTCAACGTCGCCGCAATCGGTGCGATGACCGTTTTCGTAGAAGTTTATCTCTCCGTCGTATTTGAGTTGACGAAGGTGCGCAAAGTATATGCGATCGGCATACTTCTTTGCCATTTTCGGCAAGTCGTTGAATCTGCCTGCGCCGAGACTGCCCGTGCAGAAGGTGATGCCGTTGTGCATATTGGGCACTGCGGCAAACAATCTGTCGTAATCCTCCTCTTTGCATATGATTCTCGGAAGTCCGAACATATCCCACGGCGGATCGTCGGGGTGAATCGCCATATTTACGTTCGCCTCGTCGCACGCGGGCATAATCGCATTCAAAAAATACACGAGATTGTCAAAGAGTTTTTGATGAGTCATACCGTCGTACTCTTCGAGCAAGGCGTTGAGTTCGTCTTGAGAATAACTCTCGTCCCAACCCGGCAAATGCAAATTTTTCGGGTCAAGTGCAAGAAGTTGCTCGTGATCGTAAGCAAGCGACGTCGCCCCGTCTTTGTGTTTGAAATACAAATCCGTGCGAAGCCAGTCGAAAACGGGCATAAAGTTGTAGCATATGCACTTGACGCCCACTTTGCCGCAATTGAGAATATTCTGCTTGTACGCTTCGATATACTTGTCGCGAGTAGATTTGCCGAGTTTGATATCCTCGTGCACGGGGACGGATTCGATGACTTCCATTTCAAGTCCGTGCTCGTTTGACAAGCGTTTGAGTCTTTCAAGTTTTTCGATTTTCCAAACCTCGCCTACGGGCGTATCGTACACTGCCGTGACCACTCCGCTCATCCCCTGAATCTGCTTGATATAATCAAGCGGAATGCAATCCTTTTCTCCGTACCAACGAAAAGTCATTTTCATAAAGCAAGCACCTCTTTCACGTTGTTGTAAGCAATGTCTTTTGCAAGCGCAACCGCGCTATTCTCGTCATATTCGCCCTTTTGCACCTTGTCCGCAACGAACGAGGACAGTATGCGACGATAGAAGTCGAAACGAACGTAAGAACTGAACGAGCGGCTGTCGGTGAGCATACCGAGATTCGTGCCGAGCACCGCGTATTCGCTGACGGTTTCGAGTTGGCGTTTTATGCCCTCGACCGTGTCGTTGAACCACCACGCCGCACCGACTCTGACGTTGGGGAATGCGCCCGATATTGCGCAAACCGCTCTCAAACACGCATCGTTAAGCGGATAAAGCACGATTTGCGGAAGCGACCCGAGTTTTGAATTTATTTCGTCAAGCACTTTGGCAAGCGCGTCGGTTGCGACGAAATCTCTGAACACGTCAAAGCCCGCATCTCTGCCTATGCTTGCAAACGCTTTGGAGTTGATATTTCTGAAAGTGCCGAAATGAAGTTGCAAAACCAAGTTTTTTTCATAGCATTTTTCAATGAGCCACTTGAGATTTTCTACGTTTTGGAAATCGTCGAAACCGTGGTCTGCGATTTTGCAACCTTTGGAGATGAAATAATCGAGGCGCTCGGAAAGTTGCTCTTTGCTTACGCCCTCGGCAAAGCATCTGTCGGGACGGAAAGTCGGGCGCACTTTGACTCCGTTTATATCTCCGTGATTCTCGAGCGTCGAAAACGGATCGTCCGTGGTTGCGATATATTCGACTTTGAATTTTTCAAGCAATTTCGATACGCTCAAATCCTTCAAAACTTCGTTTGCCTTCTCGTAGATCTCGCGTGCGGTGTCTGCGTTGAGCGGAGTGTGAATTCCGAAGATCCGAGAAAGTTCCATATGCGACCAGTAATAAAGCGGATTGCCGATGAGTTTTGGCATAATTTCGGCGTATTTGTAGAACTTCTCTTCGTAAGATTTATCGCCGGTGATATACGCCTCGTCCACGCCGCAAAGACGCATCGCTCGCCACTTGTAATGGTCGCCCGAAAGCCACAGTTCGCCTATATCCGAAAAACGCTTGTCCTCTTTTATCTCTTTGTCGCTCAAATGGCAGTGATAATCGATAATCGGCAAATCTTTGATTTGATTGTAAACACGCTTTGCCTCGGGTGAGGAAAGCAAAAGATTTTCATCGAAAAATCCCATAATTTACTCCTTTTATATATTTCATTTTATCACCCAACTTTTGCATAGTAAAGACCGATTTTTGCTATAATACTTGCAAATCTTGCTGTTTTAAGATATTATCGCAGTATGAGCGGAAATTATGAAAATCAATTGATGAGCAGTGCGTCTTTCGAGGTGCACTACAAAATGGACAAGGACTTCAAAACCGTCGAGATGCACTCGCACGATTTTTTCGAGGTGTATTGCTTTTTGAGAGGCTCGGCAAGTTATATAATAGAAGAGTGCAAATACACGCTCTTGCCCGGAGATATTCTGCTCATTCCGCAAGGAAAACTGCATCAACTCGACATAAAAGATTCCACCGAAACCTACGAAAGATACGTGCTGTGGATCAATTCAAAATATATAAAAAAGATTTCGAGCCAAAAAACAGATTTGCGAACTTGCTTCGAGTGTGCGCTAAAAAGCAAATCGTTTCTTATCCGCAACGGCGCGATTTCTCAAAAAATCCGCCGACTTCTCGAAAGCATCACCCTATCCAAAGAAGACGCGTTCGGCGCTGACGTTGAAAACGAAGAGAGGATAAAATCCTTGCTCGTCACACTTGCGCAGTTCTTTTTGCAAAACGACGAAACGACTTTTGCATACGGAACATCCAACGCCTGCGTGAGCCGTGTAATCGACTATATCGCGCAAAATATCGACAAAAATCTCTCTCTCGATACAATTGCCGACGCACTGTTTGTCAACAAATACTACCTTGCTCACGTCTTTAAGGAAACGACGAACACTTCGCCGCATCGTTATATTCTCAAAAAAAGACTCGTGCTTTCAAAACAACTTCTAGAAAAAGGATACCCTGCGACAGAAGTGTATCAAAAATGCGGTTTTACCGACTATACCCACTTCTTCCGCGCATTCAAAAACGAATTCGGAATCACACCGAAACAATTCGTAAAGGATTTACGATAACGAAAGTCCGCAAAAATGCGGACTTCTACTCTATTACGTTCGATTCGATTTACAATCGTTGCGAAAAATTAACGCATTCCGCCACGAAAATTACTATTTATCAAAAATTACACTTTTACTTCCGTGCCGTTGCTAGAATATATCGCAAGCACCATTTTTACTGTTTTTGCGGCTTCTAACGCGTCTATTTCAAATTTCTCGCCGCTATTTACGCACTCGTAAAACCTGCGTATCAGTTTTTCGTGTCCGTTGCCGTAGGACAACTTGCCTTGCCATTTGACGTCGCTCTCGAAGTCTACGATTTTGCCGTCAAAAAGCACCTTGTCGGGCAGAATCGTCAAAACGTGATCGTCAAAAGATACTCTTATCTCCACGGGCAAATCAACACTTGCCGTGTTCGTTGCGTAAAAATCGAAGTTCACGTCGCCTTTGAAAGATGCGCTCGCCGTGTCCTCAACCTCGATTACCCCTTGCAAAGAGCGGTTGAATACGTTTGCAACCACGCTTTTGGGCTCAGAGCAGAGCCAAGCAAGCAAATCGAGCGTATGGATTGCCTGATTTATGCAAACGCCTCCGCCTTCGGTTGCCTTTTTACCTCTCCACTCGCCCGTTGCGTAGTAGGAAGCGTCGCGATGCCATAACATAGTGCCCGAAGCAAAGTTTATGCGCTTGTTTTTGAGATATTCTTTTGCAAAAACGCTCGAATCGTTGAATCTGTTTTGGAAGCATACGCCGAGAATACCCTTTGATTTTTTCTCCGCGTCCTCGATTCTCGCTATATCCTCGAGGCGAATACAAAGCGGCTTTTCGCAAAGCACGTTTACGCCCTTATTCAAGGCATAAATCACCATATCGGCATGCATATAATGCGGCGTGCAAACGTGAACGACGTCGATTCCGCCGTCGTCAAGCATTTGTTTGTAGTCATCGTATTTTCTGACTGCGGAAAAATCTGCCAATTTACTACGGTCCGTATCGCAAATCGCAACGACGTTTTCACCCTGCTTTTTCAAGGTGTCGTAATGCACTTTTCCTATGACTCCGAGTCCGATAATCGCACTGTTCATGGCTTATCTCCTGTTTCGCAAACAGTATATCACCCGATTATTTTCAGGTCAACACTCAATTTAAAGCAATTTCGCATTAAGAGGTTGCAATTTCACCGCTTTTGCCGTTCTTTTCGTATTCTTTGAAGATTTTCAAAGCAAATATCGGCAATTCAACGCTACGTCTTTACAAAAGCCGATTTCGGTGTTATGATTGAGGCAACTGAATAGAATACGGTTTGAAAAGTTGTTATGCTGAGTAGATTTGACATCGGGTTCGATTCCCGAACAACCGCCACCACTGTATTTGAAATCGTCGGAGCGTTTTGCGCCCTCTTTTTCATAAGTCAGAAGTCACCGTATTTGAGCGTCGTCAAGGCAAAAACGTGCTCCCGATTTGCCCTGCTGCACGCAATGAAGGAATGCACGACAAGGTGCGTTTTTTTGTTTTTTTAAAAGCAAAAACAGACACGCAAGCCATTGTTTTCGATAACGCGATTCAAGCAAAAAATCACAGATTTTATGGCTCGGACGCAATCGATACCGTGATTATCAAAGGCAACGATTCGGTTAAAAAAGGCGGTTAGATTCTTGAAAAACTATCAAAGATATGCCTTATCGCATATCCGAGATTTAAAAAGGAGATTAACCAATGAAAAACAAAAGCGTAAAGATTTTGTGTCTGACACTCGTCGTTGTTCTCGCTCTTACGATTGCGCTCGTAGCGTGCAATCCAAAAGACGAAACGCCAACAGACGCTCTCTGCCAAAGCTTGAAAACATCGCTTAAAAACTATCTTGCAAGCGAAGAATTTGCAACCGCAAAAGCAGCCGCTTCAACGCAAGACCGCGTGCCGCTTATGTATTCGAGATACATTATCGGCAATATCTACACCGACAGCGACGCCGAATCGTTCAAAACAAATTTGAAAAAAATCGACAGCGTTATCGACGAAAGCGGCAATCTTTCCGACGAACTCTACGAAAAAGAAGGTTGCCCCCTCTACACCAAGTCTAGTTACGAATGGGACGGCATCGTTTACGAAAGTAAAGTCGGCTGGCAAAGCATTGTGGACTATGCATACAGTTGGTCTTTGATGTACAATCAATATAGGCAATATCTGTCCGAAAACGGCAAAGAAGACGTATCCTTTGACGGTTACGTCGTCAAAATCGTCAATTACCTCAAATCCGTCGATTCTTCCGACACATACTACGGCACGGCATACGGCTACGACAAAGCAAGCAGCATCGTTCTCACGCTCGCAAATCTCGCATACGATCCCACGAACGCGCCCGTAAGTTACAACTCGCTTCTTTCCTACTACGACACGGACAAGGACGGCAACTTCACAAAATACGTTGGCAATCCCAACTGGATTGGCTTTACGGGCAGACCCCTCGCAAGCGGTTCGCTTTTAAGAGGCGAGGAAAAATACAGCCTCGTTTACGAAAAAACGATGCAAGGCATCTATCCCTACGACGACACGAAAGCCGACGCATACTACAACTACAATATCGACGATATGATCAACCTCGACCGCCTCTTTGACGACTACGGCAAGGAAATCGTGTCGCAATATGGTTCTATCGGCGATTCGAGATACGGCATTCTGTACGGCTACCTCAACGGAATCGATATGTCCAAATACACCAAATCCGTTGACGACGGCAAAACCTATAACGTGCTTCAAAAGTGGGTCGACACCCTCGAAAAAGACTCTGACGGCAACTACGTCATTGCGGACGGCGTAGATATGGCGGTTGCGATTTGCTACGTTTACGCCACCGAAAAAGGACTCGACGTTCCCCCGACCCCCATCGGCTCTTATAGTAGCGCAACGTCCGTCATTTCTCTTATTTGATTGCAATATCGAAATCTTATAATGTAATCGGCACCACCGAAAATAACTTAATCTCGATATGAGGCGCATATGAAAACTCGCAAAAAAGCATTTTACATTACTTTGGCGACGGCAACGCTAATCGTGCTTTGTCTTGCTCTTTTTGCTTGCGACAACGGCGTTTTGGGAGGCGACGAAACCTCCGACAACGCACAATATGCGGTCGTGGACGGAAAACAACTCTGCTTCACTCTCGAACTTCGCAATCCGAGTTCGGAAAAAGAGATCTCGAACGGCGATTCGCGCCCACACGCAAAAGAGGACGGCGAGCTGATTGCTTCGTGGCAAATTCCTTGCTACGGCAACACCGCATACGAGTCTATCGTAAAGTTTTTCGAAGATAGGCAAGACAAGATTTCTTTCCGCCTATCGCAACGCAGATTCTATATGTTTCACGAAGCGGTGCTCGAAAACGGCGACGTTTACAACCTCGAAAACGCTTATATAAGCGCGGACGGCTCGTATTCCAAATGCGCGAACTTCCAAACTTTGTTTGGAGAAGACGAAACTCCGGGAACGCTTGACGACCTCAAAGTTTTGGTGATAGTATATCAAGGGTGGCTGTATTAGTCACAAGGAGAAACAATGAAAGGTATTTCTTTGCAAAAGACCGAACGCTTGGCAAGAACGAGCGGACTCAAAGGCTGGATTGCAACGTTTACGTTGCTCGGCATTATGTGCTACGACCAGTTTATTTTGGAAATTCCGTTTGCAAACGTCGTATTTCCTATTTTGGTGATTTGCGCTGCTTGTATGAATCCCGTGAAGAATGCGGTTATGATCATCGCTTATTCGGTGATTTTTGAACTCAGTTGCATTGCGTGGTTTCCGTCCGAACTTTACAGAGTTCAATGGTGGCTTCTCACGGTTATAATCGGCTATTCTATGCCCCTCGTTTGCTACAAAGTTTTCAATCGCAAACACGAGGATATGAGCGTAATTTCTTACGCTGCTATGGCTGCGCTTTCCGAACTCTTGTATTTCTGGGTCTACGTCGTCGCAACCGTGCTTATTTGGAAAGTGCCGTTCGGCGCATACTTTCTTTCCGACATACCCTACGAACTCGGCGGTTGCCTTGCAACGTTCGTTTGCGCACTCCCCGTCGCAACGCTCTACAAATTGCAGACAAAGGAACTTGTCATCGGACAGCACGCAAAACGCCCCGTCCTTGCTCCTCAAATCTAATCTTACGATAATCAATATTTCAAAAACGGACTTGATTTCCAAGTCCGTTTTTCATTGTAGTCCATAAAAAAAATGCTGCTGAATTCTACATTTATTCTATAAAAAGCGCCATATGCATTATTGCCAACAAGTACAATCGTTAATTTGCATGTCGTGATATCGCGATTCTGTTTGCAAGACACTCGTCAGTTCGTGCTCAAATACTTTGCCGTTTGAGCGTTTGCAAAGTCAAGCGCGTGGTGCATAGAGTCGATCGTCAAATGCGCTTTTCCCGTCGCAAGCAAGAAAAGCACCGCTCCGATGAAATTGTCGCCTGCGCCCGTAGTGTTGGATACTTTGACTTTTGCCGCTTCCGATACGCAAATATTACCAAAGCGGTCGTATGCAACCGCCCCGTCTTTGCCTTTTGTCACGATAAGCATTTTAAGATTCGCACCTCGGAACATTCGATTCGCCCTCTCTTGCTCGGTGCTACCCTGCGAGAGCAGATTGAGTTCTTCCTCACTGACCTTGACGATATCCGCATACGGCAAAAACTCGTTGATTTTGCTTATGCAATCGTCAATATTGTTCCAAAGATTTGCTCTCACGTTGACGTCGAACGAAACGATACAGCCCTTGCCTTTTGCGATTCCTATGGCTTTTCTGTGCGCGCCCTCACTCTTGCCTGCAAGCCCTACCGAACAAAAATGCAGAATATCGCCTTGGGAAAACATATCGTCTTTAACGTCGTCTTCGCAAAAATTCAAATCGGCAGTGTTGTCGCGCTCGAACGTAAAGTTTACGCCGTCTTTTGTAAGCGATACGATGGCAAGCGTGGTTTTGAGCGTATCGTCAACGGAAATATAGTCGGTTCTGACTCCGCTTGAAGCAATTTTGCCTTTGAGAAACTCCGCATATTCGTCGCCGCCGAGTTTGCCAAGATAATACGCCTCGCCGCCCAACCTTGCCACACATGCGCATACGTTGTACGGCGCACCGCCGATTCTCTTCTCATATCCGTTACCGCAAGGCGTCATATCCACAAGACACTCGCCCATACACACAACCTTTCTCATATGCACTCCTATTAAATTTATAATAGCATATTGCATTCCGTTTGCAACGTAAAACATATTGTAATTTAATTAAATGTAAAAATGTATAAAGTTTTACTCTTGTATCGAAAGTTTGGAACAATCCAACTTCGATACATTTTTTTACAAAGGACAGCGAAAATTGGAAAACGGAACGGAAATGTATATCGGAACGGTCGCATATCTCGGAAAACTGTACGACTTCATCAATGAGCATTTGTTCGGTGGCGAACTTGTGAAACCTGTTATCACGGTTCAAGTGGATTCACGCAACAAGGCTTACGGTTGGTGGTCGGTCAATAAGGTTTGGCACGAGAACAAAGACGACGAAGGCGTACACGAGTTGAATATGTGCGCTCAATACCTTAACCGCCCTATCGAAGAAATTGCAAGCACAATGATTCACGAAATGTGTCATCAATTTGCGAGTGTCCACAATCTTCAAGATTGTTCCCGTTCGGGTGTTTACCATAACAAACTTTTTCGGCAGATTGCCGAAGGTCACGGATTGAACGTTGTAAAGGTCGATAAAATCGGTTGGTCACAAACAAGTCTGACTTCCGAAACTGCGGAAATCATAAGAAAATTTGCGGCACACAACGAAGAAAGTGTGATTTATCGCAATCCACTTTCAAGCGGTTCAACAATTAAATCATCGAGTACGCGCAAGTACAAACAATCAATGGAGCAATTTGAACACTTACAATATATCCGATTTGTCACTTATGGCAAGGATTTCTACGAAAAACAAACCAAACAAAGCGAAAAAATAAGAGAGCAAAAAACTTTGCTCTCTCTCGTGAGTTGGTTATAAATTATCCAGGTCGGAAGATTACCCGACGCTCACAATAATTATTATATGCAATCGTGACGGTTAAGTCAAACGAAATTATTACTGTCACCCTTACAC
>JBNMJA010000046.1:0-10511 GCA_050873585.1 Bacillota bacterium
CCCATATTCTTCCTCTTTTTTTCTAAAAAACACGCTATCGCGCGCATTATTTATAACAATATTATATATAAAATACTTATCGTGTCAACGGATTTTTATCAAAAAAACTTGTCGAAAACGCATTTTTTGTCGAAAAACGCCCTTTTATCGTCAATCGGGCATACTTAATCTGTCTTTTGAACTTTTTTTATTCGTTTTTCGAGCACACGACGCGTGCCTTGAAAACAAATCGGCGCATCGTCGGATATTAGGTGCGCGTTCGCTCCTTTGTATTCCAAGCGAGCGCTCGCAACGGCGTGTGCGCTATCAGACTTCCGAGCGACGTTATCGTTTTTCGGCATACCGGGCGCGTGCCGCGACGGGAAAAGTCATCTGTCTTTTGAACGCAAGACGTAGCCGCCGAGAGAACAGAACATATCTTCTATACGCTCGTAGCCGCGATCTATGTATTCAAGTCCGTATACCCTGCTTTCCCCTTTTATCTTCAACGCAGCAAGACATAGCGCCGCTCCACCTCGCAAGTCGTGCGCTACCAGCGTTCCGCCGTTTATCATGTAGGGCGAATCGAGTTTGCAGCAGCCCGATACGATTGCGGCGTCGGCGGTTACGTTTATGCGAGCGCCGAGTTTTTCCATTTCGAGAGCGTGGGCAAAGCGTTTTTCAAAGACGGTTTCCTTGATAACGCTTACGCCGTCCGAAAAACACGACGCGCAAAGAAGTTGAGGTTGCATGTCCGTCGGGAAAAGCGGATAAGGCGCTGTCGATACGCGCACGCCGTGCATGCGTCCGCTCGAGCGCACTCGCATATAGTTTTCGTCGCCATCGATTTTGCAATCCTTGCTTTTGAGAGTGCCGATTACCGCGCCGAGATGTTTGACGCTCGCACCGTCGATTTCGATATTGCCGCCACACAGAGCGCCTGCGCATAAGAGCGTTCCTGCGACTATTCTGTCGCCTACGGGGGTGAATTTTGCGCCGAAAAGTTTGTCTACGCCGTCGATTTCCATAACCGACGTTCCCTCTCCGCGTATGCGCGCCCCCATCGCGCGCAAGCACTCGGCAAGAGATACGATTTCGGGCTCTCGAGCGCAGTTGACGAGCGTGGTTCTGCCCTTTGCCAAAGTCGCGCACATAAGAAGATTTTCGGTTGCGCCCACACTGGGATACTTCATGAGTATCTTTGCGCCGAAAAGCCTTTCGGCTTCGCACTTTATACCGCTCTCCGTCACGGTTACGTTCGCACCCATTTTTTTAAGTCCGTCAAGGTGAATATCAAGAGGTCGCAAGCCTATGTCGCAACCGCCCGGGAGTAGAGTCTCAACCTCTCCGCACGAGGTCAGAAGCGCGCCAAGCATAAACATGGACGAGCGCATATCTTTGCAAAGCGAATCGTCTACGCGCGTGCGTACTGCCCGTCCGCACACGGTTATGCGCCTGCCCTCGCGCTCTACGCGCGCGCCCAAGGCTTCGAGCATTTTGGTCATTGCATTAACATCGGTTATGTACGGACAGTTTTCTACGGTTAAATCCTCTTCGGTCAGAAGTCCTGCCGCAAGTATTGGCAAAACGGCGTTTTTCGCGCCGTGGACTTCGTATCTGCCGTTGAGTTGATTTCCGCCGATGATTTTCAAATATTGCTTTGACATAGCAACCTCGATTCAGTTTTATTGTTGTGAAAAAAAGTCGTTTGGGCTTACGTACGGAGAGGAATTTTTGGCAATCCCCTCAAGCACGCCCACCGCACAAAGATACGCAACCAGCGAACTGCCGCCTGCGCTCATAAAAGGCAAGGGCAATCCCGTTGGCGGTATCGCTCCGCATACGACCGCCATATTGAGCATCGCTTGCACGCTCGTGACCGCCGTGATTCCGAGTGCAAGATAGCACGAAAATCTGTCCGACGCTTCCCTTGCGATTTTGAATCCGCGGCGTGCGAATACGAAAAATAGGAGCATTATCGTCGCTACGCCGAAAAGCCCCGTTTCCTCGCCTACGACGGACAAAATAAAATCGCTCTCCGCAAACGGCAAAAATAGATATTTTTGCCTCGACTCGAAAAGTCCGACTCCGAATAAGCCGCCGCTTCCGAGCGCGTAATAGGACTGAATGAGTTGATAACCCTCTTCAAGCGGAGATTCCCACGGGTCGAGAAAGGCAAGCAAGCGTTGCATACGGTAGGGCTCTACGAGTATAAGCGCAACCGCTCCGACGACTACGGGTATCACTAAAAGCGCAAGATGCTTGATTTTCGCTCCGCTTGCAAACAGCATTACGAATACCACCGCAACTACGCACATCGTTATGGACATATTCGGCTCGAGCATAATGAGTACGCACACCGCTCCGCCTAAAAAAAGTACGAATAGAAGGTTGCGGAATTTGCTCATATCCGATTCGCTCGCAAACCGCGCAATCGCCATAACCATAAAAAATTTGGCGTACTCGCTCGGTTGCACGGTGAAAAAGCCGAGGTTGATCCAACGCTTTGCGCCGTAACTTTCAACGCCGATTACGGGCAAGAATACCATTGCCAAAAGCGATAATCCGACGAGGTAAAGCACGGGTGAAATTTTCTTGAGAGTAGAAGATTTGATGGACGACAAAAGCACGCTCAAAAAAAGACCTACGCATAAAGCGACGGCTTGAGTTTTGACGTAGCGAAATGCGTCGCCAGTCTGCACTTTCGCCGAATAGCAGGACGCAGAATATATGAAAACGAGCCCCAAAAGGCTGAGCAATGCCGCTACTACGGCAAGAGTATAATCGAACTTCCCCTTGCCTAAAACGCCGAGATAGATTTCGCTCTCGCGCTCTCGCGCCGAGTGCGCGCGTCGCATAAGCAGCGTGCGCATACGTGAAGTACGTTCGTTTGAAACGAACGGCGAAATGCGCTCGCCGTCAACGAGTCGGTCGTTTGCGTACTCCTTTTGCGCGAGTGAGCGTTTGCTCGCATTACGCGTAGCGCGCGAAGATATGCCTCTTGCCCCGTTCATCTCTTTGAAAGATAGTCGGCGATTTGAGAATCGAACTTCTTGGCGCGCTCCTCAAAGTTTTTGTATAAGTCGAAACTCTTGCTCGCAGGAGAAAAAAGTATGCTCTCGCACTCGAACTCTTTGGCAAGGTCGAAAGCCGTAGATACGGCGCTTTCGAGATTCTCGCATTTTCTTATATTTTTAAAGCCGAACGTTCTTGCGCTTTTGAGAATTATATCGGCGTTTTCGCCCTGAACGGTGATTGCCTTTACGCTCGATGGCAAGCGAGAAAAAAGGTCGTCGAAATCCTCTCCCCCTTTCTGTCCGCCGAGCATAAGTACGCAATCGCCCACGCTCGAGCACGCGCACAAGCACGCGGACACATTGGTGGACTTGCTGTCGTTGTAAACGTACGCGCCTTGCGCTATCGCTACGAGTTGACGGCGATATGCCGGCCGTTTGAAGTCGGTGAGCGCAGAGGCGGTGCAAAATGCGGATACGCCTTTGAGCATACATACCGCAACGGCGGCAAGCACGTCCTGAATTTCCTCTCCCTTGAAGTCGATTTCGTCCAAAGCGACGACGGGATTGCCTCTGAAACATACGAATTGCGACGAGATATACGCTCCCGTCGGCTCGACGCGCTCGATTGAAAACGGCACTTTTTGCGACGGCGCTTCGTGAATCATATCTCTGATTATCTCATCGTCCGAATTGTAGACGAGATAGTCGCTCTCGCTTTGCGCGCGGAAGATATTCGCCTTTGCGTTGACGTAGTTTTTCATCGTCGAATGTCTTGAAAGATGGTCAGGCTTTACGTTGAGCAAAACCGCGATATCGGGTGAAAAACCTACGCTGTTTTCAAGTTGATAACTGCTCGCCTCCACAACAGCCGTTTCGGTTGCGTCGAGTTTGTCGGCGATGGACGAGAACGGCACGCCGATATTGCCTACGGCGTGGGAATGTATACCTGCTCTTTTGAGAATGTGGTCGATAAGAAGAGTTGCGGTGGTTTTGCCGTTGGTTCCCGTGATTGCGATCTGCTCCGCAACGCAAACGGCCGAGGCAAGTTGAAGTTCGCTCGTGACGGTTTTGTTTTCAAGCCTTGCGTCAAGCAAAAAATCTTTGCTCGGATTGACGCCCGGACTTAAAACGATGAGATCTGCGTCTTTGAATACGCCGACGCTGTTCGTCGCGCGCTCGCACGACGGGTCGTCGTCGTAAACGATGACTCTCGCTCCCTTTTCTCTCAACAATTCGTATGCGGCAATTCCGCTCGCTCCCGCGCCGTAAACGACTACGTTTCTGCCAACAAGTTTCATATGCTCCTCGCAAATATCAGCGTCAGCGCACCGCCCACCATACTTATCACGAAATATATGGTCACTATCTTGGATTCGTGAAGCCCTTTCATTTCAAGATGATGATGAAAAGGCGCCATAAGAAAGATTCTCTTCTTCGTGAGTTTGAAGGACAGCACCTGCAATATAACTGATATGCTGGAAAACACGTACATTATGCCCGACGTGACGATTAAAAGCGGATTTTTTGAAAAAATCGCTACGGTGGCGCACGCCGCACCGAGCGCAAGCGACCCCGTATCCCCCATCATTATCTTTGCGGGATAACCGTTGAATACGAGATAGCCGAGCACTCCTCCGAGCATAGATACGCAAAACACGCAAAGAGATAGCATCTCCTTTGCGTAATCGGAATCGCCCGACCTTAGCGCATCGTCGTATATGAAATATAAAAGTATGCCGAACCACAAAAAATAGGCGACCGACGTGTAGCCCGCAAGTCCGTCGAGTCCGTCGGTGAGGTTGACGGAATTGGTGGTTGCCACGTACACGAGTACGACGAAAGGGATTATCCCCCAACTCATATCCAGCGTATACGTCGTGAACGGCACATTTATCGCCGTGCCGATATCCTTTGACGCGTACACGAACCAGCCCGCCGCAAAACTCAAACCCAACTGTCCGATTATCTTCTGATAAGGCTTGAGCCCGAGATTGCGCGAATACCTGATTTTTATGAAATCGTCAAGAAATCCAAGCACGCAAAAACCCGTCGTGACCGCAATCGCGACGAGGGAAAATCTTTGAAATTCCACGAGCGAAAACACGAGCGCAGGCAATAAAAATATGAATCCGCCCATCGTCGGCGTGCCGCTCTTGTGTTCGTGCTGTTTGACGTAGCCGAGCACCGTTTGCTTGGCTTTGAGTTTGCTCATAAGTTTTATAACGAGCGGCGCAATCAGCACGGCAAACGCCACGGAGGCTATGAAATACAAAAGGATTTTGATGAGTCCGCTCATTATCTTGCGTACCTCGCAACCATATCGAAGTCGTTGTACGGAATCCTTTTGCCTTTGATTTCAAGATAACTTTCGTTGCCCTTGCCTGCAAGCACGAGCGTGTCGCCCTCTTCCATTTCGGAAAGCGCAAACTTGACCGCTTCGGGTCGGTCGACGATGCATTTTACGTCCTTTATCGTCACTCCCCACTCGATTTGACGAATTATGTCCGTTGCGTCTTCACTGCGAGGGTTGTCGCTGGTCAGCACGATGAAATCGCTGTACTCCGAGGCTATTTTGCCCATCGCCGCGCGCTTTTGTCTGTCACGCTCGCCGCCGCATCCGAACAGCGTTATTAGTCGGGATTTGGTGAGCGTTCGCGCGGTCGAAAGCAAGTTTTTGAGACCGTCGGGCGTGTGCGCGTAATCTACGATTATCGTGCCTTTGTCGGTGTGTAAAACCGAGAATCTGCCCTTGACCGCTTTGATTTTTCTCACCGCGTGCGTTAGAGTTTGTGAATCTATTCCGAGACAACTCGCAACGCTCATCGCGCCCAAAAGATTGTAGACGTTGAACTCTCCGTAAAGCGAGGACTTGACGTCAACGATTTCATCCTCCAAATTGGCTACGAACTTTATGCCGTCTATGTCCTCAACGACGTTCACCGCAAAACAGTCGGCAGGATTGTAAAGACCGTAACTCGTCGTTTGAACGTCCTCTCTGCCTTCGAGGCGTTTGAGCAAAATCCGTCCGCTCTCGTCGTCTACGTTGATTATCGCCCTCTTTGCGTTGCCGTTTTCAAAATACGACATCTTTACGCTTTGATAGTTGGCAAAGTCCTTGAAATAGTCGAGGTGATCCTGCGATACGTTGGTCAGAATCGCAACGTCCGCTTTTATGTCTCCGAGTTTTTCGAGGTATATAGCGTGAGCGCTCACTTCCGCAATTACGACTTCCACGCCCCTTGTGCGCATTTTGAAAAACAGTTCGTTGAGTTCGTACGGGTCGGGCGTGGTGAGGCTCTGTCCTACCTTTTCGCCGAGAATATAGTGACCTTCCGTGCCGATAAGTCCCGTCTTTATCCCTGCAAATGACAAAATCGAGTCGATATAATGAGCCGTGGACGTCTTGCCGTTGGTTCCTACGACCGCTACGAATTTCATTCCTTCCAAAGGACGCAAAAACCTGTTTTCGCAAATCTGCGCGTACGCTTTGCGCGCGTCCTTCACCACAACGTACTTGCCACCGCTCGGCTCTTTTTCCGTCACCGCCACGAAATCGCAGTTTATCTCTCCAAGGTGAGAATTGCCGTCGTCGCATACGCCTTCGAGGCATACGAACATATCCCCCTCTTCCACCTTGCGAGAATCGATTTTTATCTCCTTTATTTCTTCGTCCGAATCGACGTTCGTCTTTTGAATCTCTACGCCGTAAAGCAAGTTTTCAAGTTTCATAAGTTGCTTCCTCCAAGGGTTGATACACTCATAATAATGAGTGTAGAAAGCATTATCAACCCAACCGCAATCTTAGACAAAAACGGAAAATCTTTTCAACGTTCATTGGCGGTTTCGCGCCGCTCGAATCCTATAAAAAACAAGCCGCTTCCGCATTGAAACGGGAGCGACTTGCTCGATTTTCGTTAATCTTTTCAGGTCAGAAGCAATACGGCGTTGCGCTTGTCGACCGTTACGCCTGCAAGCGGATATTGTCCCGTGACGACGCCACCTTCGCCGTCGATTTCGCAATACAATCCGAGTTTTCTGAGTGCGTTTTTCGCCTCGTTGACGCTCATTCCCTCAAAAGACGGAAGCGTAAATTCCTCGCCGATTATCGATTGCTCCTCGCCCGTGTAGTGTGGCTCGATGCCGAGATACGCAAAGACGCTCTCGAATATGTCGCCAACCATCGGACACGCTACGAGCGAGCCGTAATACATATAGCCTTTGGGTTCGTCCACTATGAAAAGTACGCCGTAGTTTGCGCCCTCGCTAACGGAAAAACCGAGAAAAGACGAAATGTATTTGCCGCGCGCTATCTGACCGTTTTCGTACTTCTGCGCCGTGCCCGTTTTGCCTAAAATTTTGTAGCCGGGTACGTACGCGCCCTTGCCGCTTCCCGTGGTGACTACCCTTTGCAAAAGTTCGCACATAGTCTCCGAAGTGCGTTGCGAGATTACCCTTTCGCCGCCCGTCAATGCGTACGAGGCTACCACAGTCGAGTCCGATTTCACCTCGCTCATCACGTGCGGAGTGACTTTAGTGCCGCCGTTCACTACGCTCGAAGTTGCCGCAAGCAAGCCGATCGGCGTAACCGCTACCGCTTGCCCGAAGCCGATGCGAGCAAGGTCAACGTTTTTGACGAGATTTCTGTCGATGAATATGCCGCTCGTTTCGCCCGTCATATCCACGCCCGTTTTTCTCGTGAGTCCGAACGAGGCAAGATAGTCGTAAAACGAATTCGTGCCCATTCGCAACGCGCACTCCATAAATACGCAGTTGCAACTCGACTCAACGCCCTGACCGAAGTCTATCGAGCCGTGACCTTTGGATTTCCAACAGCGAATCTTTTTGCCGTCCACCACTTTCGAGCCTGCGCAGTAAAATCTGTCCGAAGTGCGCACTTTTCCCGAATCGGGCGCAGCCGCGGACGTGAGAATCTTGAAAGTCGAGCCGGGTTCGTAAACCGTTGAGATTATGCGACTCTTGGAACTCTCGAACAGCGTGGGCAAATCGTCGCGCGGTACGTTGTTTAAGTCAAAAGACGGATACTCGCAAAGCGCCGCTATTCCGCCCGTCGCGTAGTCCATTACGATGCACGCAACCCCTTTGGGGTTGAATTTCGCAACGGCGTTGCGCACCGCTCCCTCAACTATGCTCTGTATTCCCGCGTCGAGCGTGGTTTTGACGTCAAGCCCGGCTATCGACGGAAGATAATAATCGACTTCACCGTCGAGCGAACGTCCGATAAGGTCGGTTTCGGTCAGAATCTTGCCGTTTACGCCCGTGAGATACTTGTCGTAATATGATTCGAGCCCCGTCTGCCCGAAGCCGTCGCTCGAACAGAATCCGAGCACCTGAGTCATAAAATCGCCGTATGGATAATAGCGAAAATTGTCCTCGGAATAATAAATTCCTTTCAAGCCCGACGCATAGATTTCGTTCAACTGCTCCTTGGTGACTTTCGTGGCTACGGTGACTTCGCTCGTGCGTTTGGAAATCTTTTCGAGCGTTTTTTGATAATCGCCGCCGAATACCTCGCATAAAAGCCGCGCTACCGACTCTTTGTCGGGCGTGTTGCTCGGTCTGACGTACAGGTTGTAGCGTGTAGCGGTCGACGCAAGCACCTTGCCGTTTTTGTCAAGGATCTTCCCCCTCGGCGCGTCGGTGGGTACGTCGCGAAGCCACTGATCCACCGCCTTAACCTGCAAAGATTCGCCCTCTACGATTATCACTATCAGCATCTTTGCGAATATCGCGCAAAACAAAAAGACCATCAGCAATAGAATTGCCGATAGCCTTTTTGTTGGATTATAAAGAAGATTGGGTTTTGTCTGTTTTTTAGATGCGAACTTCATACTTAGAATCTATTTCGAAAGATTCCGTATTATTCGCTTGTGCGCTCGCTTTGACTTCGGACGTGGGCGTCACTGCTTTGCCTTGATTGATTTTGGTTGCGTTGACGATGATGAGCGACGCTACGAGCGCGATGACCGCAAGATACACGCCGAGAATGATTTTGCCCTTCGTGTTGAGACGTGCGCGTTGTTTTTGCTCGCTCATGTCTTGAGTCTTTTGTGCCTTGCGAGCAAAAAGTCCCGTGCGCTTCACCGTTTGCTCTGCGCTGTCTTCGAATACGGGCGTGTTGCTCATATTGGTGTGCGCAAGTCTTGCGTAAAGTTCCTGATCGCTTGCTCTCTCGCTATCCTGCGCCGTGAACTCGTAAAATCCTTGGTGCGTGCTCGTCGGCATGGGTTGAACCTGCGGCTCGGCGTACTGCACTTGATCGTAAGTTTGCACGGGGGCTTGATAAGGCTGAGATTGATATTGTACGGGCGCGTATTGCGCTCTTTGTTGCAAAGAATCGTAGAAGGGATATTCTCTCGTCTGATACTCGCTCGATTGAGGAGCGACGTACGGACGGGACGCTTCGTAATTTCTCACGCTCTCGGTTGAACGGACTTCTCTTGCGGGAGCCATGTCAAAGTTGTAACGCACCGCTTGAGTCGGTTGCGCTTGAGGCGCTTGATTCATGCGCGATGTTTTGAAATCTTCGTATGAGGGAAAAGCAGCAGTGCCGTTTTGCGTTGCTTCTCTTGTATTTCTACCTAACAATTAGTCCAATGTGATTGCCATAGCGTACCCCTTTTTAGAATCCCGATTTCTAAATATTGCCCCTGTTAGAATATCGGTTTTCCCTTCCTTATTAATCTTCTTGTTTTATCTTGTTGTCAATACGTTTTTCGTTTTGATTTTTCTTTTTGTCGCTCAGATTCTTTCGACGATTCTTAGTTTCGCACTTTGCGAGCGAGGATTGTTTTTCATCTCTTCGTCACTTGCCACGATAGGCTTTTTGTTGACGAGTTCGACCTCTTGCACCTTGCCGCATACGCACACGGGAAAATCGGGTGGGCACGTGCAGGCGAGATTGAGTTCTCTGAAAGCGGATTTGACAATTCTGTCTTCGAGCGAATGGAAGGTTATCACTGCCATTCTACCGCCCTTTTTCAAACGTCTTGCCATTGCCGTTATCGCTTCGTCAAGGGCGTTGAGTTCGCCGTTGACCGCAATTCGTATCGCTTGGAAAGTGCGCTTTGCCGGGTGTCCGAATTTCCATCTGGTCTTTGCCGGGTAACTGTCCTCGACAATCTTTGCAAGTTCGAGCGTCGTTTCGATCGGCTTTTGCGCTCTCTTTGAAACTATGTTTCTTGCGATGACTCTTGCAAGTTTTTCTTCACCGTAGTCAAAGAGTATGTTTGCGATTTCTCTTTCGTCGTATTTGTTCACCACGTCGTAGGCACTCAAGGGTTGCTCCCTGTCCATGCGCATATCGAGCGGTGCGTCTTTCATATAACTGAATCCTCTTTCGGCGTTGTCGAGCTGATAACTGCTCACTCCGAGGTCGAGAAGGATTCCGTCAACCTCGCCGATTCCGAGAGTACCGAGTTCGGATATGAGGTTTTTGTAGTCGTCGTGCACAAACGTCACTTTGTCTTTGTACGGAGCAAGTCTTTTGCTTGCGGC
>JBNMJA010000047.1:0-10152 GCA_050873585.1 Bacillota bacterium
ATACTTTTTTGGTATTCCGCTCACAACGTCACAATCCCCTATATCGAGCAACGGAGCGCCCTTTGACATTGCGCACAACTCGTATCTTTCATCGATCACAACGACGTTGTAGCGAGCCGACGCAACACGCGCGAGTTCCCGAAGTAGCGTCGTTTTGCCCGCTCCCGTCGGAGAAATCACGAGCGTACTGCGCACTCTGCCGTCTTTGAATACATCGTTTGATATCTTGTCTGCAACTCCCTTTATCTGATGAGGAATACGTATCGCCACAAACGCAACGTTTTTCACACTCATAAGTCGTCCGTCTTCGAGCACCCCTTCTCCGCATACGCCGATTCGATAATGCTTGCACGGCACGTATCCTCGCTTAATTTCTTCAGAAGCACTATAAAACGACATATCCGTCGCTCTCGCCATCACGTCGTCAATGTCCTTTTGCCGAACGATATAGGGCGCGCCAAACTTAGATACGACCGCTCTCGTTCCGTCGATACGACACGCAACGAGAGGTCTGTTCACGCGCATACGCAACTCGGCGAGAGAGACCTCACTCCCCACCGCCTTTGCGATATCCGTTCCGACCAATTCTTCGAGCATACAAAAATATATGCCGATTGCAAACCCCAAATAGCAATCGGACAAATTTAGACTTTTTTCGCAAAATGAAAAATGAATTGAATGTAAACTTAAGTTAAAATGGAAAATGGGAAATTAAAAATTATAATGAATATATTGTCAAGAGTCTGAAACGGATGAAGAGCGCGAAAAAGCCCTTCTGACGCTCGCCCAACGCACAACATTATCTAAGCGCACAAAACAGATGAAGAACAAGAAAGAGGCATCCGAACGGCAACCCTAATTTACTGAAGTAAATGAGTTGACGGACGGATGCCTCTGCCGCAGTTATTCGCTGTTTTGTGCGCTTAGACTCTTGACATGTATTCGCCGGTGCGAGTATCAATACGTATAGTATCACCCTCGTTGACAAACATAGGAACTTGAAGCTCATAACCGGTTTCAACGGTGGCGGGTTTGGTGGCGTTGGTGGCGGTGTTGCCTGCAACTGCCGGTTCGCAAACGGTGA
This sequence comes from Bacillota bacterium, assembly GCA_050873585.1. Lineage (GTDB taxonomy): Bacteria > Bacillota > Clostridia > Christensenellales > CAG-917 > CAG-475. Next base: position 1,085 of record JBNMJA010000047.1, read on the forward strand.
TGAGAAGTTCGACAAAGTTTGGCGGTTCAACGGAGAACGGTGCGCCTTGGAAGAACTTCATGGTGACGTTCATATTTTCTTTGACAAAGTTGAGCGCGTCTTCGACCTGACTCTTGTTGAGGGGGATTTGCTCGTAAGTGTCTGCGTCCATGAAATAATAGAATTCGCCGTCGTTGTAGAGGTATTCCATCGTTTTTGTTTCGATGTGTGCGAGTTCAAATTTTTCGGTGGGGTTGAAAGTCTGTTCAAGCACTGCGCCGGTGACGACGTTTTTCATCTTTGTGCGAACGAAAGCAGCGCCCTTGCCCGGTTTGACGTGCAAGAAATCGACTATGGTCATAATTTTGTTATCATAGAGGAAAGTGATGCCCTTTCTCAAATCGCCTGCCATAATTTGTGCCATAATGATATTCTCCTAAAATAGTGTTTTGTGTTGTGCGCTAAAACCTTTATAGTATTTTAGCACCATATGCGTCGCAATGCAAGTTTTACGCCGAATATTGACATAAACCTTGCAAAGCACAATGATTTTTTTCTTCAGAGCGGATTATTTTGCATATTCCACACTGCGAACTTCCCTGATGACATTGACTTTGATTTGTCCGGGGTATTCGAGTTCGTTTTCGAGTTTCTGTGCGATTTCTCTTGCAAGGAACACGGTGTTTGCGTCGTTGACTTGTTCCGGCTTGACCATAACGCGGATTTCTCTGCCTGCCTGAACGGCGAACGTTTGCTCGACGCCATCGAATGATTTTGCGATATCTTCGAGTTTTTCGATGCGTTTGACGTAAGTTTCGACGGATTCGCGTCTTGCACCCGGTCTTGCACTCGAGATGGCATCTGCCGCCTGAACGAGCACCGCGTCGATGGTTTGAGGCTCGATATCGTTGTGGTGTGCGGCGATTGCGTGAATGACTTCGTTGCTTTCGCGATACTTTTTGGCTATTTCGACACCGAGTTGAATGTGCGTGCCTTCAAATTCGTGGTCGATTGCCTTGCCTATATCGTGGAGCAAACCTGCCCTCTTTGCGATACGAGGATCGATGCCGAGTTCTGCCGCCATAATAGATGCGACCGATGCGACTTCGATTGAATGTTTGAGCACATTCTGACCGTAACTCGTGCGGTATTTGAGTCTGCCGAGAATCTTGATAAGTTCGGGATGCAGACCGTGAACGCCCACTTCAAACGCCGCTTCTTCGCCTGCTTCTTTGATGCCTTGTTCGACTTCCTTTCTGACCTTGTCCACCATCTCTTCAATACGAGCGGGGTGAATACGTCCGTCGGTGATGAGTTTCTCAAGCGTGAGTCTTGCGACTTCGCGTCTTACGGGATCGAAACTCGAAAGCGTAATGACGTCGGGAGTGTCGTCGATGATGAGGTCAACGCCCGTTGCGCTTTCGAGAGCGCGGATATTTCTTCCCATACGGCCGATGATTCTTCCCTTCATCTCGTCGTTGGGCAGAGCGACGACCGAAACTGTGTTTTCGGTTGCGGTGTCTGCGGCGCAGCGTTGAATCGCTTGCGAGATGATGTTTTGAGCCTCTTTGACTGCGTTGTCTTTTGCTTCCTGAATGAGTTGCTTCGCGTCGTTTGCACTGCTCTTTTTCACGCTTTCGAGAAGTGCGTTTTTAAGTTCTTGCGAAGCCTCTTCTTTGGTCATGCCGGCAACTCTTTCGAGTTCCTTCTGCATGTTTTCCTGAGCGTTGTTGAGTTCGCTTTCAATGCCTTTCAAACGCTCTTTTGTTTCTTCGATTTGTTTTTGCGACCTTTCAACGTCATCGATTTTTTTGTCGAGAGCGGCGTCTTTCTTGTCAAGAGCGTCCTCTTTTTTGTCGAGCGTGGCCTCTTTTTGAGCGAGGCGATTTTCGGTGCGTTGCCAGTCTTGCTTGCGCTCTTTGGTTTCGTTCTCGAAATCAACGCGCATTTTGTTCATTTGTTCTTTAGCCTCGAGCATACCGTCTTTGCGGATGGTTTTTGCTTCGAGATTTGCTTCTTCGATAATTCTTGCCGCTTCACGTTTTGCGTTGCCGATTTTGTTTTGAGAATAGACTCTGTAAACGATAAAACCGATCAAAGCGCCGACGATAATCGCACAAGCCGCCGCAATACCTGCAGCCGCGCCCGGCGAGAGAGCCGCAATTAGAAAATTGAAATTCCCGGTCATTTTCGACCTCCATATATATAATCAAAACCACACGAGAAAGCAAAAATACGGCTATACGGAAAGTTTTTTCAAACAGGAAAACCCCAATTTATATATGCAAACTTTGTATCTATACCAAATATTGTTTTCAATATATAGTTTTGTCGTATATAGTATATACTATTTATAGCGTTTCGTCAATGCCGAGTCCCAAAAAAAATCGCTTTTCGTCAAGAAAAGCGATTTTTGTTCAAATAGGGGTTTTAAGATGCACGAATCACTTGTTCATCTCGTATTTTTCGCGGATTTTCGCGTCGAGTTCTTTGAAAATTTCGGGGTTGGATTTCAAGAATTCCATAGCCTTATCTCTGCCCTGACCTATCTTCTCGTCGTTGTAGCTGAACCAACTTCCGCTCTTTTGCACGAATCCGTTTTCAACTGCGAGGTCGAGCACGCAACCCATATTCGAGATACCCGTGCCGTACATAATATCGAATTCCGCAACTTTGAACGGAGGAGCGACTTTGTTCTTGACAACTTTTGCTTTGACGTGGTTGCCGACGATATCGCTGCCGTCTTTGAGCGTGTCCGCTTTTCTAATTTCGATACGAACGGAAGCGTAGAATTTGAGCGCTTTGCCGCCCGTGGTTGTTTCGGGGTTGCCGTACATAACGCCGATCTTCTCTCTCAACTGGTTGATGAAGATGATGGTGCATTTGCTCTTCGAGGACGCCGCAGTGATCTTGCGCAACGCTTGCGACATAAGACGAGCCTGCATACCGACGTGACTGTCGCCCATATCGCCGTCGAGTTCGGCTTGCGGAGTAAGTGCGGCAACGGAGTCGATGACGATGATATCGATAGCGCCGCTTCTAATGAGCGTTTCGGTGATTTCGAGCGCTTGCTCGCCGCTGTCGGGTTGCGAAATGTAGAGGTCGTCGAGGTTTACGCCGAGTTTTGACGCATAAACAGGGTCAAGAGCGTGCTCTGCGTCAACGAATGCCGCCGTACCGCCTTCCTTTTGCACTTCCGCTACGCAGTGAAGCGCGACGGTGGTTTTGCCCGAAGATTCGGGTCCGTATATCTCGATGATTCTTCCCTTCGGGATACCGCCGATGCCGAGTGCGACGTCAAGCGTCAAACAACCGGTGGAGATTGCCTCGACTTTGGGAATTTCCGTTTCGCCCAAACGCATAATCGCGCCTTTGCCGAAATCCTTTTCTATTTTTGCAAGTGCAAGTTGCAGATTGCGTTCCTTATCGGTTGACTTATCCTGAATTTTGTCTGCCATATTTTATCTCCTTTATATCCTTTCGCCGTACGGCAAATGTTTTTCTTGATTATATTATGCAATATTCAATGTACCGAAAACGGTGCATCAAAGCCGCAAAATGTCACCTTTAAGATATCTTATCAAATAGAACAACGCAACGTTTGACGTCGCTCGTCTGATTTGATTGCGACTGCCCGAGAATCTGCGCTCGAAGACGGTGATAAACTCGCCTCCCCCGACGCCTATATACACGAGTCCTACGGGTTTGCCCTCGTCTCCCGCAGGGCCTGCAAGACCCGTAGTTGCAAGCGCAATGTCAACGGGGCGTTTACAAAGTCCTTTGACCATTGCGTAAGCGGTTTCTCTGCTCACCGCGCCGTAGTCGGCAAGCACTGTTTTAGGCACGCCGAGTCTTTCGACCTTTGAGGCGCGATTGTAGCACACGATACCCTCGTAAAAGTTTGCGCTTATCCCCGCAATACTCGTAAGACGAGAGCAAATCTCTCCGCCCGTTAGGCTTTCACCGACGGCAAGCGTGCGATTGTTCATCTTCAGAAGTCGAGCGGCAATCTCTTCTAGAGAACCTTCCGCCGCAGAATACACTTCCTGTTCAAAAACATTGTATACTCTGCTTTTTATCGTCTCAAAAACTTCGCGACTTACGTCCGAGCGCATGGTTATCGTTGCGTCGAGGCAATCTTCCTCAACCGAAAACTCAACGCCGTATCCTTCGAAAACTTTGAGTTTTGAGAGGATTGCATCTTTGTCAAGCCCGCATATTTTTACGATTTCTTTTATCATTTTCGGTTATCTAATCAAGCGAATCTATCATTTCGCTTTTGTTTGTTCTTCCTGAGAATCGTCGCTTCGCACAGGCTTTTCGTCCTCGTCGTCTTGCTTTAGAACGTGCTTGTTTTTCAAGACGTAATTGAGTCCGCTGTACACTGCAAAGAATGAACCTACGTAGAACACGACGGTGCCTATCCAGCCGAGCACCGGATGCAATCCCGCAAGCATAAGCACGGTCACGCCTATATCGAGGCACACAGTCTTGATTTTGCCGTATATATCTGCAGCAAGCACCAATCCTCTCGATGCCGCAATGGAGCGAAAAACTCCTATCATAAGTTCTCTTGAAAGAATTATGCCAGAGAGCAACGCGATAACGAGCGCGTTGTGCGGATAAACTCCGTTCATTGAAAGTCCGTCTCTAAAAAGTACTATGAGAAAGAGCATCACGACGATGACCACCTTGTCCGCCAACGGGTCTAAAAACTTGCCGAGCATCGATACGGTGTTGGTCTTTCTTGCAATATGACCGTCCACGAAGTCGGTTGCGCAACAGATTGCAAACAGCACTGCGGCAATCACGATAAGAGCGATATGCGCGCCTTGCGAAACGTTTGCGAGTTCTGCCGCAATAAACATTGCAATCGTGGGAACGATCAAAAAGATTCTTGCGATAGTGATTTTTGTTGCGAGTGTGATTTTCATTCTATCACCTTCCCTACGAGATCTATGCCGTCAGCGCCCGTGATTTCGACGGTGTAAAACTCGCCTATTCTCACTTCCTCGTCCGATTCGAACAACACCACATTGTCGATATCGGGGGCTTGCGTCTGACTTCTTCCGACAAACTTTTGCTTGTCGTAATCTATATCGTCGTAAATGACTTTGACTTTCGTGCCGACGAGTTGTTTGTTGCGCTCTTTGATAATCTTTTCCTGAACGGAACGGAGCTTTCTTGCACGCGCTTCCTTGACGTTTTCGGCGATATGTCCGTCGAGTTTGTCGGCAGGAGTGCCCTCTTCTCTCGAGTATGCAAAGAACCCCGCGTAATCGAATTTGACTTCTTTCACGAAACTTTCGAGTTTTTCAAACTGCTCCTGCGTTTCGCCCGGGAATCCGCAAATAAACGTCGTACGCACGGCAATATCTGCGTTTTTGAGTTTAGCCACGAGTTCTCTTATGCTCTTTTCGTCCGTTCTGCGATTCATTCTTTTGAGCACCGCATCGTCGATGTGCTGAAGTGGAACGTCCATATATTTTGCGATTTTCGGATTGTTTTTGACGTATTCGATAAGCGCGTCGTCCACCATTTCGGGATAAAGATACAACAGACGAATCCACACAAAATCGAGTTTTGACAGTTCTTCGATTAGTTCGATAAGATGCGGTTTTCCATCAAAGTCCGTGCCGTATCTCGTGACGTCCTGTGCAACGAGGATGAGTTCTTTCACACCGTCATCTGAGAGTTTTTTTGCTTCGGCAATCAAATCTTCCTGCTTTTCCGAACGATACTTTCCTCGTATGGACGGAATCGCACAATACGTGCAATGATTGCTACACCCGTCTGCGATTTTGAGGTATGCGTAGTGATAAGGTGTGGTAAGCACCCTACCCGAATAGAAAACGTCGCTGTTTGCGCAACTGAACACTCTGCTTCCGTCCTCAACGTCCTCTATGGTTTTCAAAATCTCGTCGTAGTCTGCAATGCCGAGTATTGCGTCGACTTCGGGGAATTCCTCTTTGAGCGTATCGGCGTATCTTTGCGCAAGACAACCCGTGACAATAACCTTTTTGCCTTTCCCTGCGTTCTTTGCGGACACGGCGTTAAGAATTTCGTCGATCGATTCCTCTTTTGCTTTGTCGATAAAAGCGCAAGTGTTGACGATGATAACGTCTGCTTCGTCCTCGCTTCCGACCAGCGTATGTCCGCCGCTAACGAGACGAGCGAGCATTTTTTCGGTGTCTACTCTGTTTTTATCGCATCCGAGCGATATTGCTCCGATTTTCATTCTTCATCGTCCTCGTTTTGTGCAGATGCTTTGAGTTCCTCGAGTTCCTCGTACGAAATATTGACCTTTTTCTTCTTGGGGTCGTGTTCGTCGGGGGTGAGATAACCCATAAGTTCCATCTTGCCGTATATCTCTGCAGCCTTCGGCCAACCGAGTCCGAGACGGCGTTGCATAAACGAAATGCTTATAGGCGCGTCCTGCTCTTCGCGAAGTTCGATGCCGAGTTGCAGAGCATCGAAGAGTTCGGGCGGTAATTTATCCTTGTCGTTTGCCTTGGAATCCTTGGATTGAGCAGGCTTTTCTTCCTCTTTATCCTTGAAGATTGCGTCCTTGATATTGTTATCGAAGTACGCGTCGTTCTTGGACTTGACGAAGTCCACCACTCTCTTGACTTCCTCGTTTGAAATGAATGCGCCTTGCATACGTTCCAAATCGTTTGCGCCCGGCATCATATAAAGCAAGTCGCCGTAGCCGAGAAGTTTGTCCGCGCCAACGGTGTCGAGTATGGTTTTGCTGTCGAAACTTGAAGTAACCTTGAATGCTACGCGGCTCGGGAAGTTGTTTTTGATAGTACCGCTGATGACGTCGACGGACGGTCTTTGCGTTGCGAGCATAAGGTGAATACCGACTGCACGCGCAAGACGCGCGATACGGTTGACGGTGTCCTCGACTGCCTTCTTACCCGTTGACATAAGGTCTGCGAATTCGTCAACTATAATGACGATTCTCGGCATCTTTTCGTATCCGTTCTTTTGGCAATCGGCGTTGTACTCGTCGATATCTCTGTAGTTGACTTCGGCAAGGAATTTGATACGTCTTTCCATCTCGCTTATGGCCCAATTGAGCGCGCGGATAGCCTTGTCCGTATCGCAAATAATCTCATCCATAAGAAGATGCGGAATTCCTGCGTAAACGCTCATTTCTATGCGCTTTGGGTCGATAAGAATGAGGCGCACGTCGTCGGGGGACGCCTTGTAGAGCAAACTGACGATAATCGAGTTTATACAGCAACTCTTACCTGCGCCCGTAGCGCCTGCGATGAGAACGTGCGGAAGTTTTCTGATTTCCACCACTCTCGAGTCGCCGTAAAGGTTTTTGCCGAGAGCGAAAGTCGCAGGAGCTTTTGCGTTGTTAAACTCGGGCGACTGAATGATTTCGCTGAGGTTGACGTTTCTTCTATGCTTGTTGGGCACTTCGATACCGACTGCGTTTTCACCGGGGATAGGCGCAATAATACGCACGCTGCCTGCCTCCATTTTCATGGCAATATCGCTCTCGAGCGAGGAAATATAGCCTATCGTTCTGCCTCTTGGCATCTCGACGCGGAGTTTGTACATAGTAAACGTCGGACCGACGAGAATATCGATAACCTCGCCCGTTATATTGAAGAACGCAAGCGTGTTGATGATCTGCTCTTTCTTTTGTTCGTAGTCCTCGTTTTGATCGATTTCGGGAGCAGGCGGATTGAGCAACGAAAGCGGCGGCGCAACGTACGGACGTTTCGGGGTCGCTTGCGAAATTGCCTGTTCCATATTGACTTGCGTAAGGCGTTCGTTTCCGCCCTTCTTGGGAGATTCGGGCTTTTGAATACCGCGTGATTGCGAGGCTTTCATTTTTTCCTCGCGCATAAGCGCTTCGCGCTCGTACTGTCCCATTTGCGGAGTTTCTTTGATTGCTTGTTTTATGTTTTGAATGCGAGCCTTAACCTCTGCGTTTTCGATATCCTTTGCAGAGTTCTTGGCAATAGCGGTCGTTGATTGAATTGCGGCTCTGGACATTTCGCCACCCGTAACCTTTTGTCTGACGGGAGCGGGTGCGCTGGGGTTGTCTCCGCCGACGGTCTTGTCCTCGTCAACGTATTTCGGACGCTGATTTTCGAGCGTAGCCTTGCTCATCTCGTAGGTTTTTACGGGTTTGGTTTTGCCTATACCGCCAAAGAAATTGGTTTCGGTCTTTTCTTCCTCAACCGCGGTTTGAGCAAACGCTCTTGGCAGTTTTGCTTCTCCCTGAACGGGTTTATATCCGCTTCTGTCAAGTTCGTCAATACTTGCCGCCTTCTTTTGTTGTGCGACGGGAACTTGTTGCGCAGGAGCGGTTTTCCGAATCTCGTTTACAGCGGAAACCTGACCGTTTACAGCCTGTTTAGGCTCGACTTTCGGCGTTTGTTCGGCTTTTTGAGCCTCCTCGCGAGCGATAAACACCATATCCGTTTTCGGCTTTTCGTACGCTTCGGACACGATTTCTTCTTTCACGACGGGTTTTTGTTCTTCCTCACCCGAAATCGCTCTGTTGAGTGCGCCGAGCATACCCACGTTCACCTGTTGCTTGGACACTGAATCGTTGGCTTTTTGTATGGTTGAATTTATTGCTTCCGCACCGTCGTAAGTCTTGGTGGGCTTGACGACTTCTTTCTTTACGGGTTCGGCAATGAGGCACGCCTCATCCTGTTGTTCGAGGTGCACGCCTGCTTCGTACTCGGGTTTTGCATACATTTGACCGAAGCGTTGAGTCTGCTCTTGCTTCAAAGCGCTGAAATCGCGTTTGAAATCGAGCGGAGTTTCGATTCTGCTCGCAACGGAATCCTTCCCCTCATCCTTTTTCTGCGCTTGCGGCGCGTTTGAAACGGGTTCGGGCTGAACGGCTCTGTATCTTGACATAAAGTCCTCGCGAATGGCGCTTTGAGTTGCGTCCACTCCGAGTTTTGACTTGAGTTCGTTTCTCTTGAACGCGCTATACGGTGCGCTCACGCTTGAAAGCGCATTGTTGGGGTCTTTTACGGTGTCGAATCTTGCAAGATTATCCTTGCTCGGACCCGCGCCGAAAAGAATATCTCTCGCAATACCTCTTGCGG
>JBNMJA010000048.1:0-9949 GCA_050873585.1 Bacillota bacterium
CGCATATGCAGGCAGGGACGGCCCGGACCGTTTTCCGTTTTCGACAACTCGATTTGTGCGAGGATTTCTTCGATTTGCGCTTTGATTTTTTCACACCCCACGAGTTGGTCGAGTTGCGCCATACCTTCCGATTCGGCGGCGGATGCATCGCATATTTTCTTTGCGTCGTTCACGCCGATGAGAGTTGTGTTTTTCGCGCCGTTTGCCACGGCAATGTATTTTTTGTATACGGATTCTTTTACGACTTTCTTTATCGTGTTCAGTCCGTAAAATTTGCCGTCGCTCTTTTCTTGCGCAATACGTTTGAAAAAATACTCCCATGCGTTATCGGATATTTTCATGCCGTATTTCTCGAAGTCGCGTTTTGCGATTTCTTTCGTTTCGGCACGGTCAAAGGGAGGAAAAGACAAAGTTTTGATATACGCCACGTCTTTTAGCGAGTTTTCCACGCGGCCGAGCACGTCCTTGTCAACGAAAGGCACTCTGAACACTATGATGTGATTTTCGCTTGCTTTTTGTGCGTGCTTGAGAAACTTTTTGAATTCTTCGGAGTCCGTTTTGTCAATCCATTTGCTTATATCGAAGCATATCACGCGTGCGGAGTGGTCTTCGATTTTGTCTATGAAGTCGCTTGCGGCAGCCAAATCGTCTTTCGGTTTGTCCGTCATTTCGATTTTGTATTCTTTTATGGGTGTTTCTGACATGTTCGCAAGAGACAAATCGTTCACGGCAAGCGCGAGTATCGCAAGATACGTTGAAAGTCCGCAACCGTCGCCTATTGAGAAGAGATAACTCTGCGACATAAAAACGTCTCGAGCATTGTTTTTGACAACTTCGGGCGCAACCGCCACGAGTTCTTTAATAAGAACCTTGAATTCCCGTGCGCCGACGAGCGTGTTGACCAGCTCGAGTGTGTCGTCTATTGTATGCGGCTCTTGCGTATTGCCGTTTTCGACAGAATCATTGTTCGACTCGGCGTCTATATCGTCCGTATTCGGTTCTGAATCCGAAAAACTCAATGCGGAAAGATTCGGCTTCCCGTATTTTTGCGAAAAGAACGTTGAAATTTTATTTTTTATCTTTTCGTAATCATTCTCATCGACGGCAAGCGTCAGGTGTAGATAGGATTCGCTGATTTTTTCGATTTTGCCTTTTACAAACTTGTCTTTCAGCACTTCGACGGGGTATTTTGCATCGTCAATGCGAGTCAGCACCCAAGTGTAGTCGAGTTCTATACGCAACGTTTTTTTCATAGTTTTACCTTTCAAAAAGTTTAATATAAAACATTATACAATACGACTGCCGAGTTTTTCAAGGTTATTTATTGAGAATTCGAATTCGGTTTATGAGTTTGAATTGAAAGGGAAAATATCGTGTATAAGAGCGCTTCGAATAAGTTTCCGTTTAGGTGTGTGCAAAGTCCGCCCGCAATTATCAAGTATTAATATTTTTAATTATTCATTAGCAATTTCCCTCACGTATTCGTCTTCGCAGGCGTGTTCGAGTTCGACAAAAACTTTGGGAGACGATATCGTGCCGTTGCCAAGAGGGGTGAGAGACAATAGCGCAAGTGCAAAAACAATCGTTCCGATGACGATATAATAGATTTTGAGGGGAGTGAAAAACGACGTGAATACGAGCACTGCGCCCGAAAAAACGTAGTTCTTGAAATTGCGTCTTGAAAACACCGCTTCGATAAGTCCGCGCGTCGAGAATTTTTGCTTCGGCTTTTTTAAGTCGGGCAGGGCGTTGCGCTTTGCAAGAAATTTGAACACTTGCTTCGCTTTGACCGTTTCGATTTTTATTTCTTGAAGATTGGCAACTTGCCACGCCTTTCTTTCAACGGATTTGGTGATGAGATATACGTGATTTCGGTTGTGAGTTTTTGCAAGTTTGCATACGTTTGCTATATCGCTTCCACCGAGTGAAGAAAACTTGAAATTTGCGATAATTATGCTGTTTTCAAGCAAAATATAGTTTGAACCATTCTCGATTTGCGGATTTTTTAGAGAACTTACGAGCAATTCTATGACGTAATCTCCGCCTCGCATACAGAACTCCGATTCAAGTCGGTCATATGTATACGGCTTTTGATTTTTCTTTGAGAAGTAGCGCACGGACAACACTACGACAAGCGAAAGCGCGACCGAAAAAACAAGCGCACCCACTGCGTTTTTGAAAAGCAGCACCGACCATACGAACGTGGTCAGGGTGATGATTATGCTTGCGCCTACGTAGTCAACTGCTTTTGCCATACCGCAATTGTTGACAAAATTTCGGGGCGTGATACTGAAATCTATGTTGCTTTCTTGAAATATTTTTCAATGCGTTGTATAATAAAAATATGGAAAAAACATTGGTTTTCGGCGGGGCGTTCGACCCCGTACACAAAGAGCACGTCGCTATGTGCAAAAGCGCTATGCGTGAACTCGGAATTTCAAAACTCGTGCTTGTGCCGACTTTTACGCCTCCGCACAAAAGCGCGGGCTTTTTGAGTTTTTCGGACAGATGCGAACTTCTGAAAACTGCGTTCGAGGGAGTGAACTTTGTCATCGACGATATAGAAAATGCGCGCGGAAAAGACAATTACAGCGCACTTACTCTTCCTATCCTCAAAGAAAAGTACGGAGATATAGTATATCTCATCGGAGGCGACAGCCTCGAATATTTCGATACTTGGTATCATCCCGAAAAAATCGTAGAGGTTTGCCCGATTGCGGTTTGCGCAAGGGAAGGCTACGACGACGTGACGAAAAAGGCAACTTATCTGCGTGAAAAATTCGGAGGGGAGTTTATCGTGCTCGATTACGTCGGCAAAGACGTGTCGTCGTCCGAAGTCAGAGCAAAGTTGCTCATGGGAGATTCTCCCGACGAGATCGACCCAAAAGTGCTTGATCAAATAAGGCAAAAACGTTTGTTTTGCGAATACGAAGATATGGCGCAAAAACTTCGCTCGTATCAGACGGACGAACTTTTCGCACACAGCAAGGCGGTCGTTCTCACCGCTATGAGATTAAACTCTCGACACAACCTAAAACAAGATTTCACAAAGACGTTTCTTGCGTGTTTTTTGCACGACAACGCAAAGAAGCGCCCGTCGCTTGACGGATTTCAAGTCCCGATCGACGCTGTGGGAACGCCTGTTTTGCATCAGTTTCTCGGCGCAGAGAAGGCAAGACGCGACTTTGGAATCACCGATCCCGACGTGCTTGACGCCATAAGATATCACACCACCGCAAAGGCTGATATGACTATGCTTCAAAGACTCGTTTATACGGCTGACAGCGTGTCTTTTGACAGACTTTACGATCCGATTCCGAAGATTCGCGAAATTGCAATGCGCGATTTCGACGAAGGATTCAAGGCAGTGCTCAAGTACACTTACGACAAGGTTAGCGCAAGCGGAAAAGAGATGAATCCGCTTACGCTTGACGCCGTGAAGTGTTATCTCGGCAAATCAAAACACCCACAAGGCGATTGTCAAGGCAAAATTGATTGTTGAAATAGCGCCACCGATGTGCTAAAATCGTATTGAAGAAATATGCAAGGACGTGCAAACAAACACGCTTTTTGCGCACGATAAATAATAATATACCAAAGAAGAACCTCGCATTTTTGCGATAGGAGGATTTTATGGAACCTATTGAAATGAAAGACGTCATCTGCGCCGAACTCGACGAGCATAAAGCGGTTGATATAACCGTGCTTGACGTTGCGCATCTCACCGTTATGACGGATTATTTCGTCATCTGCACGGCAAAGAGCAACAAGCAAGTGAAGGCTCTTGCGGAATTCGTGGAAGAGAAAATGAGCGAGAAGGGCGTTGAACCCACGCATACCGACGGTATGGGCGAAGGCAAATGGGCAGTGCTCGACTACGGCGGAGTTATAGTGCACATTTTCAACGACGAAACGAGAATGTTCTATTGCCTTGAAAAACTTTGGGCGGACGGCAAAAACGTCACGAAATATAACGGATAACGCATATTTTACACAAAATCTCAATACTAAATTCAATTAAAAAAGCCTCAAAACGAGGCTTTTTTTTGATGTTATATTGTAGTGTTTGTGCGGTTTTTCATTGCGTTTTAACGTTGTATGCTTGCGGCTTTAGAGAGTTGCGTTTATGTGACGGCGTCTTTTTGCGGCGTGCTTGCGACAAAATCAATATGCTCTCGAAATGACTTTTTTAAACAAATCCGCTTTTTGATCGTCTGTCATACCGTCTTTGATTTTTCGATATACGTCAATGTCCAAGGTCACGAAAACGTCGGTTTTAGTTTGTTTTGACAGGTCGGTTTTAGTAGATTGCAAAAATGCGTCGCGCTCGCTTTTGAGATAGAACGGGGAAGAAATCAATGCGACGACGTATGCGTTGTTGTACGAAAAACAACGTGCGCCGACGACTTTCGGGTTTGAAAGGGCGAGGGCGGCAACGCTTTGCTCGGTCACTTCGCCCGTTTGCGTATAATCTTGAACGTATGGCGTTTGATTTGTGTATTCCATACTTACAATTATGGCAGTATCGTGCGTTTTAATACGCCAATTCCATATTGTGCTTGACATTCGGATTTTAAGGGCATATTATAAAGACGCTTCAGGGCGAGGTGAAAATCCTCACCGGCGGTATAGTCCGCGAACACGCATTGCGTGCCGACAAGGTGAAATTCCTTGACCGACGGTAAAGTCCGGACGGAAGAAGCGACGTAATTTTGCTTTTCAATTTACGTTTGCGCCCTAGAAGGCGCGTTTTTTTATGCAATTTGCAAATTTCAAAAAGGCGTGCCAAAGGAGAACAATGGGCAAAAATATCGAGGTTTCGGAGAAAAATTCCGAATCAAAAAAGATGAGAGTTGACGTAAAAGGTACGCTCAAACAATTCAAAAACGCAAGATTTACCACGGCATATATTGCAAAAGTCGCAATTCTGACTGCGATTTCCTTTATTTTGTACGCGTTTGCAAAATTCCCGTTGCCGTTTATGTTCCCGGGATTTTTGGAGATTCAGATAAGCGAACTTCCCGCGCTATTGGCAGGCTTTTCGATGGGACCGGTGAGCGCGTGTATCGTAATCGTGCTAAAATGCCTTTTCAAACTTGCAATGTCGCATACGGGCAACGTCGGCGAACTTACGGATATACTGCTCGGAATATCTTTCGTTTTGCCTGCGTCCGTGATTTATCAACTCCATAAGGACAAAAAACACGCTTTGATAGGACTTGCGGTGGGAACCGCGACACTCACGGCGCTTTCGCTTGTCGTGAACAGATTTATTTCCATACCGTTTTATGCAAAGCTCTACGGCTTCGACGCAGTTGTGGGAATGGTGTCGTCTTTGTACGAAAACGTCACGGTTGACAACTTTTATACCTATTATTTGCTCATCGGCGTGTTGCCTTTTAATATATTAAGATGTATAATAGTGAGCGGATTGACGTTTGTGCTTTACAAGCGACTCAGCAAAATCTTGCACTGGAACGGCTCGAAAATGAAAAAAACGACCGATATTTTCTCAAAACATACCGTTAAAAACGTTGAAGAAACCTACGCGCTCGCAAAGCGTATCGCAGATATGTTGCAAGGCGGAGAGGTTATTCTTCTAAACGGCGATCTGGGTGCGGGCAAAACCACTTTCACCAAAGGTCTTGCAAAGGCGCTCGGAATCGAGGACGAGGTTACGAGCCCGACTTTCACCATTCTCAACGTGTACGAGGACGGACGGCTTAAACTCAATCACCTCGATATGTACCGCGTGGACAGCGCGGACGAACTTGCCGAACTCGGCATCGAGGACTGCTTCGACGACGAGAGCGTAACAGTCATCGAATGGAATAAATTCGAGCGTTTCGACGGCGAAGTCATAGAAATAAACATAACTCCTACGGGAGAAAACGAGCGCGTGTTTGACGTGACAAAGAGGGAGAATAAATGAATATCCTTGCAATCGACACAACTTCAACGGGGCTTTCTATCGCGCTTATCAAGGGCGATGAAACCTTCTCGCACACGACGCAGATCGGGAAAAGCGGTCACAGTGCAACGCTAATGCCCGAAATCGACGATATGCTCAAATCGCACGGCGTTGACGTAAAAAATCTCGACGCGGTTGCGGTGAACGTAGGTCCGGGCTCGTTTACGGGGATAAGAATAGGCGTATCCGCTATGACGGCAATAGCGTTCGCAACGGGCGCAAAGCGTATTGCGGTGACTAGTTTCGAGCTTATCGCGCACGGCAGAGGCGACGTTTTGGCGGCAGTTGACGCAGGACACGGAAATCTATATCTTGCAAAATGCTCAAACGGAAAAGTGCTTGAGGCGACATTCCGCGAGGCATGCGAGCAAAAGACGGAAAATGCCGAATATGCACCCATCAATAGCGTGGATATCGCGCTTGCCGAGGTTGTGAAAGATAAGGCTCAAAACGGCGAATTCGTCAACGTGTTCGAGCCGTTCTATATGAGAAAATCCCAAGCCGAGAGGGAAAAAGATGAAGTTTGAATCCCTTAGATACGAGCATCTCAAGCAAATGGCGGAGATTGAACGCGAAGCGTTCGACCAGCCTTGGAACGAGCGAATGTTCATTCCCGAGGTTGAGGACGAAAACGCGTATTATCTCGTCGGCGTAAGGGGCGACGAAGTGATTTGCTACGGCGGTTTTCACAAAGTGCTGGACGAGGCGCATATAACGAATATAGCGGTGAAATCCACCGAAAGAGGCAGAGGGGTCGGCAAGTTGCTGATGAGCGAACTTATTTCGAGAGCAAAACTGCTCGAAATCAAGTTTATGACTCTCGAAGTGCGCGACAACAACGAGCCTGCTATCCGCTTGTACCAAAGTTTCGGTTTCAAAGTCGAAGGAGTGCGAAAGAGGTATTACAACAACGTTCGCGACGCCTTGATTATGTGGCTCGCAATTTAGGAGAGCGCACGGAAAACGACGAAATTCTTTGCAAAACGCACTCTGTAGAGGGTGAAAATCGGCAGAATTATCTTGAAAACCTTTATGGATTCAAGAGAAAATTTGCCGTTGTAAACGATTTGAATATATCGTATTTTGACGTCGGACAAGGCGAAAATACGCTGATTTTTCTTCACGGGTGGGGCTCTGACGCTACCGCCTTTTTCTATACCGTTTCAAAACTGTGCGCAAAATACCGCATAATCGCGTTGGATTTTGCCGGTTTCGGACAGAGCGAAAATCCGAAAAGCAGTTATACCGTGGCGGATTATGCGCTTGACGTCGTCACGCTTTTGAACGTTTTGGGCATTCAAAAAGCCGTGTTTATCGGACACTCGTTCGGCACGAGAGTTGCAATCGAGATTGCCGTGTACAATCCTCAAATCGCTCGAGGACTGGTTATCGTTGACGGCGCAGGCATAAAACCTCGCAGGAAACCGAGTTATTATCTCAAAGTGTTTGCCCACAAAATCCTCAAACGGCTTGGCAAAAAGGGACTTAAAGGGTCGAGCGATTATAACGCGCTTTCCGACGATATGAAAAAAGTTTTCGTAAACGTCGTAAACTACGACCAAAAACCGATTTTGAATCGCATCGAGTGTCCGTGCGCCGTGTTTTGGGGAAAACAAGACGAAGAAACTCCGTCGTATATGTACGAGTGCTTTTTGAAAAATATAAAAGGCGCGCAGGGATTTTTGCTTGACGGCGGGCATTTTGCCTTTGTGCAAGACAGAGTGACTTTCTCGCTGATTCTCGAGGCGTACTTGCAAGAAATCATCTGATTTTGCTTTGTCCTGAATTTTTTTTATGTTTCATGAAACGTTGTTTTCCGAAAAAATCAATCTTTCAGAGCGCTTTTTTGACGTGCTCACACAAAAAATCCGCTTTGCATATCTTATACGAATAAAAGCGAGGTGCGTATGACGCTTGTGCGAGGCGATTGGTTTTATATCCTTTTGGTGCTGATAGACAGTTTTTTTATGACTAGGCCGTATTTGTACGCCGTGCAGAACGACAATTACCGCATAAGCGAGATATTCAAAAACAAACGGTTACGCTTCGTTTACCTCATCGACGTCGTTACGGTGATAATTTTCTCCGGAATCTGGTTGGTTTTTTGGTTTTTGAACGCAAAAGCGTTCTGGGGATTCCTGATTGCGCTGTTTTTTTTCATTGCTGAGTTTGCAATGTACTTTATGGAAGATTTGCCCGACCGCAAAAAACCGCTGAAATACACCAAAAGAGCGGTCAGATGCTTGATTTTCGATACGTGCGTCGCGACGGCGATCGTTTCCGTTGCGCTTGCAATCGGCACGGCAAGGATCGAGGATTCGTATTTCAGATATTTGATATTCTTTGCGTTTCCGCTCGTATATCCGTTGATTTTTATCCTTTCGACGTCGTTTATCAACGTTTTTGAAAAGATTAACAATGCGAGATACGAAAATCGCGCTATGCGAAGGCTCGACAGGGACGATTTGATAAAAATCGCAATCACGGGCAGTTACGGAAAAACTTCCGTGAAAAACTTTTTGAGCGCTATTTTGTCGCAAAAATATAACGTGCTTGCAACGCCGATGAGTTACAACACGCCGATGGGAATCTCAAAAACCGTTGATACGCTCGACGATACGCACGAGGTTTTTATTGCGGAATTCGGCGCGCGACGAGTGGGTGATATCAAAAAACTTATGAAAATCGTCAAACCGCAATACACGATATTGACGGGAATCAATTTGCAACACTTGAAAACTTTTAAGAGCGAAGAGAATATCAGGCGTGAAAAATGCCGCATTCTCGACGTGGGGGACGGCGTGTGCGTTATAAACTCCGAACTCAAAAATATAACCGAAAGCGTATTGTTATCCAAAAAAGTCATTCCCGAAACGATTTATGCAGGAATTGCCGAAAATTCGGATATTTATGCAAAAAATCTTTCTGTTGACAGCAAGGGAAGCGAGTTCGATATCGTCATCGGCGACGACGCGTATAGGGCAAGAACGAGAATTTTGGGGATTCACAACGTGCAAAACATTATGCTTGCCGTTGCGATGGCTGTGAAACTCGGCGTGGAGATGCCGCTTATTTTGAACGCAATCGAGAATTTGCAACCCGTTGCGCATCGTCAACATCTCATCGAAGGCAACGGTGTGAATATAATCGACGATAGTTTCAACTCAAATCCCGACGGCGCAAAATTTGCGCTTATGACGCTCGCAATGTTCGACACGCGCAAAGTGGTTATGACCCCCGGGCTCGTCGAACTCGGCGATAGGGAAGCGGAAGAAAACAGAATCCTCGGCAAAAGAATCGCAGAGGTAGCCGACGTCGTTTTGCTCATAGGCGGCGAGCGTACCGAGCCGATTTTCAGAGCGATAAGGGAGTGTCAATTTGGAGGAGAAATCAAGCGTTACGGCTCGCTTGCGGCGTGCGAAAAGGACTTTGTCAACACGCTTAAACTCGGAGATACGCTCTTGATTCTCAACGACTTGCCGGATATTTATGAGGATTTGAAATAAGCGATTATTGCCTTAAGTACTCGATAAAAATGCGATTGTGAGAATAATTTATTCTAAAAATTGCATTTTTCAAGAATACTTTTGTAATTATATTTTACAAAATGTTGTTTAGTGGACAATTGTATAATATTATTGTCGTGTCTGATTTTGAGGATTTTTTCGTGTGGTTTTTGCACTTGCGCAGCGGCTTTGTCATATTATGAAGAGATAAAATTTCGAGGTGGATGGTATGAAAAAGAAAGTCGCGCTTATTTTCGGGGGAAGGTCGCTTGAGAGAGATATTTCCGTCATAACCGCAATGCAGACGCTTGCAAATATCGATGCTTCAAAATACGAGGTTGAGTGTATATACGCGCTCGACGGAGATTTTTACGCAAAGAAACTCGATTCTATAAAGCGCTTTGCGCCGTTCGAGCCTACGGACCACGTCAAGGTTTTTTTGATCAAGGGAGAGTTTTATTCGCTCAAGAAA
>JBNMJA010000049.1:0-9941 GCA_050873585.1 Bacillota bacterium
CTCGTCGTGCACAGTTACGGCGAAAATCATTGCTTCGTCGTTGCGCACGTAGAAGTTCCCGCCGACGTGGAGATAACCAAGAGCCACGACGTCATCGACAATATCGAGCACGACTTTTGGAACGAAATGCAAGTTCGCATCACCATACATATGGACCCCGTGGACACCAAAAACGAGCAACTAGCCACTCTCAAACTCCGTGCTCAGACCGCGCTTGCCAACCTTGACGAAAGCCTCACCCTGCACGATTTCAGACTCGTTAGCGGACAAACCCACACCAATATGCTCTTTGACGTGGTAATCCCCTACGACAGCAAATACACTCTTTCGGACGTGAAATCCGCAATGAAAAAGGAATTCGGCAACGACGAGATCAAATACTTTTTCGTCATCGACGTAGACAGAAAAATGTCCTGACGCTTGCATACGGCGAGCAAAAATGCTAATATAACCTACGAAAGATAAAAAGCTATCGACAAAGAGGACAAACGATGATAACAAGTTCACAACGCGCGCGCCTTCGCAGTATGGCGCAAAATATAAACCCGATCTTCCAAATCGGCAAAAACGGCATCGGCGACAATCAGATTCTCGACATCTCCCTTGCGCTCGATTTGCACGAACTAGTCAAGATATCCGTCCTTCGCAACGCCGATACGGACGCCAAAACCGTATTGAACGCAATCTGCGGACTTACGGGCGCAGAGCCTGTCACGGCAATAGGCAACAAGATCGTGATCTACCGCCGCTCTCCCCGCGACGACATCGAGCATATTGATTTGAATTAATAAACAATAATTTCGGGTAGGCTCTGTCCACACCCGAAACGAACACATATTCGAAGCCGACTTATAAACGGGATCTGTCCATTCGAAGACGCGATTGGAGTCGCAAGGCGACGACCGTAGCGAACACCGAGCTTGATGATTAGTACCGTCCGACTGTGACATGTTGTTGCGTAGCTGTCACACAAAGGACGGTGACATAATAAGAGGACTGCCCCTATCTATGCGAGCGTTGAGTGTTGTCCCCCGCTACGCGGTCGTCGTGGGTTCCCTCAAACAGAGTGCAGAGGGGGAACGGCGATATGGGCGCGACGCGTTAAACAATCCGTCCGGTGGACGAATTGTAGCCAAAGCGAACAAGGCGGATTGCGTTGCGCAAACGCCGAAGTCCAAACACGTGAGGAAAGGGGAAATTGCATTTAAGGTTCTACCTGCTCACTCTTGCGTACAGTGCAATCTAACTACACGAAGAAGTATATAACTCAACTTTGCTTATGGATTATTTGAAATACAACCTCACTCCTCTTGATGAAGTCAAGGGCACAGAACCCAAAACCGAAGCGGAGAAAGCCGCTCGAGAGGAACTAAAACGTCATCGTAGCGAAACTCAAAGATACAAGCAAAAGTATTTTGAGTATTACGACGACGTAAAAATCAATCACCGTGAAGACTGGTGATTTTCGATGCGCCGACGGCGCATTTTTATTATCACAATCAACCCACACGCAGTATGGATATCATCACAACGTGATATCATCCAAGCCTTGTGAGGATATCATCGCCCCATGGGATATCATTAAAAAAGCGCATCTCTCGATGCGCTTTTTTCATTCGTTAACGTTTTCCCCGTCAGTTTCAGCAATCGCAAGTGCGTCGTCGGTTGCCTCTTCTTCGGTTTCGAGCACTTCCGTTGCAAGTTCTTCATCGTTATCTACGACAGATTCGGGCAGATTCGATTCTCTGATATACACTTCTTCGGGAAGGTGCTTATTCCATTTTATCGTAAAAAAGAAGCACGCGGAAATGACCGTACCCACAGCCCAACCGATAGGCCACGACCACCAAATTCCGACAGGGCCGAGCGGCTTATACAGGCAAGCGGAGATCACCACACGCAAGATTAAGTCGGTGAACGTCGTGATCATAAATCTAATCATTTTCCCACCACCGCGGAGCACGCCGTCAGCGATAATTTTGACCGCCACCATAAAGTAGAACGGCGACACGATACGCAAAAACTGCAATCCAACGCTCATCGCGTCACTGCCACCGTCCTCTAGGAAGATGAGCAACAGCGGCTTGCCTGCGAGCATATAAAGCAGCACGATGGGCACGCAAAGAATCCACACGAACACCAAACCCGACCAAAATCCGGGGCGAATACGATCCGTCTTATTTGCGCCGAGGTTTTGGCTTGTGAAGTTGGAGATACCGTTGCCGAGCGTCGTAAACGAGGTGACGACGAGGTTATTGAGTTTTATGCTTGCCGAGTACCCTGCCATAACCGCAGTGCCGAACGAGTTGACCATGCTTTGAATGATGATATTCCCCACGGAAATAAAACTCTGTTGAAAGATGCTCGGGACGGCGATAATGGCGGTATCTTTGAGTATACGCCAGGAAAACACCTTGATTTTGCCTTCGGTTTTAACTTTTTTGAGTTGCAACAGCACGAACAGCACTGCAAGCACGCAACTCACGCCTTGGCAAAGGAATGTAGCCCACGCAACGCCCGCCACGCCCATTTTGAAGGATGCGACGAACAGTATATCCATACCGATATTCGCGAGCGACGAGCAAGCGAGGAATATAAACGGCGTGCGGCTATCCCCCATTGCCGAGAAGATACCCGTTGCGATATTGTAGAAAAACACGAACGGCAAACCCCACACGTATATATCGAGATACAGTTTGGAGTCCGCCATAATTTCGCTCGGCGTATTGATAAGTCCGAGCAGCGCTTCGCTGAGGGTAAGGCCGAGCACCATAAGAACGGCGCACAGCACCGCGCCTGCGATCCAGGTGGTAAAAACGGCGGTTTTCATATCGTGATACTTTTTTGCGCCGAAGAATCTTGACACGATAACCGAGCAGCCGATATTGCACCCGAAAGCGAACGCAATAAAAATCAACGTAATTTCATAACTGTTTCCGACGGCGGCGAGAGCGTTGTCGCCGATAAACTTACCCGCAACGAAACTATCTGCAAGGTTATACAGTTGCTGAAAAATGATGCTTCCGAACAGGGGTAAACAAAACTTCCAAATCACGCTCATCGGTTTTCCGACAGTCAAATCTTTTTCCATAGTACGCTTTCCGAGCGATTCCGCCTTATTATTCCAATATTATTTTTCAATATCGCTGCAACACACAAACTTCTTATTGCAACGTATCGGCTTCATATTTCAATAATCCGTTTTGTCATACCGACTTCGTATTTTGTCATACCGACTTCTTATTGAAATATATTGATTATCACAATATAATTCCTTATTGCGCCCACATTTTAGAGCCGAACAAATCACAAAGTCAACCGATTGCGCCGCAAAAAATAATGTTGATACAAATTGTAAAATTTGCTTATTATCTTCAAAAATTAGTTCGTCATTTCCCCATAAAAGACGATTTACCCCCTCGGAATTCAAATCCGATTTTTCAAATAAAGTCTTTCGGATTCCGCAAAACAAAATCCGCCGACAACCTGCGTTGTTGACGGATTTTGCATTTTATCCTTTACAAACGGTATTGTAAACTACGTTTTATTACAACAAGATACAAATCACGCCGCCTCTTCCCTCATTGACGATACGTCCCAAAGTCTTACGAAGTTTCTGTTCTGCGTCGGTTGGAACGGTCTGCAATTTATTGTTGATTCCGTCCGCAACGAGCGTAGAGAGCGACCTTCCGAAGATATTCGTATTCATAATCGCCTGCTTATTGTTTTCAAAGTCTTGCAGCATACCGTCCACGAGATCCTTGCTCTGCTGCTCGCTTCCGATGACGGGGCTGACCTCTGTTTCGACGTCCACCCTCATGATATGGAGCGACGGTGCTTTGGCAGTGATTTTCACGCCGTACTGCTGACCTTGGCGCAGAATTTCGGGTTGATTGAGTTCGATTTCGTCCTGTGTCGGCGCAACGATTCCGTATCCGAGCGTTTCCACCTGTT
Organism: Bacillota bacterium; assembly: GCA_050873585.1. Lineage (GTDB taxonomy): Bacteria > Bacillota > Clostridia > Christensenellales > CAG-917 > CAG-475. The sequence goes on from JBNMJA010000049.1 coordinate 3,955, forward strand.
CCATAGCGGATTGGATTTTTTGGATTTTTTCTCTATCCTTGCACAGCGTTTTGAGTTCTTTGAGCAAGTCGTAATCGTCGTTGACGTCGATACCGCACTGTTCGCTTGCGACGCGGAAGAACACGTCCTCGCCCGTAGCCATTTTCACCTGCACTCTGCCCTTACCCGCGTCAAGGCTGATAGCGGATGGCTGTTTCCAAAACTGAGCGTCCTCGAAGTACGCGTCGATTTTGTCGTAGTCGCGCATTTTATCGATATCTCCCGACATATTTCTCACGCGATCGATAATCTCTCTTACGACGTCGCAATCGATAGGCAAAGCCTGCACCCAGCGCGGCAAATCGAAGTCGATGATTTTGACGGAAAATTCGAGCAACACCGATTCGAGAATCTCGCTTATATCGTCCTCGTCTAGGGTTAGCGCATTTTTGACGATGACGGGCGCGTCGTATTTCTTTTCGAGTTCGTCCTTGAGTTCGAGCGCACTCGGTGCGTTCGTATCGGCAACGTTAAGCACGATTACGAAGGGTTTTTTGCACTCTTTAAGTTCTGAAATAACTCTCTCCTCCGCCTTGACGTACTCTTCGCGATTTATAGAGCCGAAACTACCGTCCGTAGTGACGGCAAGAGCGATAGTGCTGTGTTCTTTGATGACTTTTTGCGTACCGATTTCGGCGGCTTTGGAGAAAGGCATATCCTCGCTCGACCACGGCGTAGAAACCATACGTTCTTTTCCGTCCTCTTCGGCGCCGAGCGCGCCGTCCACGAGGTAGCCCACGCAGTCGATAAGGCGCATATTGACGGCGATATTATCGCCTACGGACACTCTGACGGCCTCGTTAGGCACGAAGCGCGGCTGAGTAGTCATAATAGTTTTCCCGTCCGCAGATTGCGGAATCTCGTCGATAGCGCGCGAGCGGTCGTCGGGATTAGCGATGCCGTCGATGACGAATTGTTGCATCACCTGTTTGATAAGCGTAGATTTGCCCGTGCGCACGGGGCCGACGACTCCGACGTAAATATCACCGCCGGTGCGTGAGGCAATATCGCGATAAAGGTCAAATTTATCCATAAACTCCTCCGATTTGGTTTGCTAAACTCTATGCCGCATTTGGAAGATTTATGCAAAAAATTGCTCAAACGGCATTGCGGCGACAACAATCGCCCCTCGTGTCATTCAGAGGAGCGTAGCGACGTGGGAATCCCATAAATAGAAACGAAAACCATTAGGGCGATTGTCTTTCACCGCATTTGTTCTCGCAATTTCTCCGCACAATCGTGCGTATGCTCTCAAATCAAGCACGGGCAAAGAATCCTACCGCAATTCCGCACGCCCGATTGTTTGGTAAAGCGTGCTCCGCACGCAAGCGGAAAATTAAAATCTTCCGCAACCCACACGCAGTGTGGATATCATCGTGCTTGCACGATATCATCACGCAGTGATATCATCGCCGCAGGCGATATCATTAAAAAAACGCACCTCCTCGGTGCGTTTTTTCATACTCGGTGCGCTTTTTTTTACATATTCTTTTCAATCAACGCAATCTTTATCGAGCATATCAGCACGTCGATTGCAAAATTCATTTCCTCGAGAGACGGCACGCTTGGAGCGATTCGGATATTCGAGTCGTTATCGTCGATTCCGTACGGGAAAGTCGAGCCTGCGGCGGTAAACTTAACGCCTGCCTCGCTTGCGAGTTGCACCACTCGTTTTGCGACGCCGGGAACGTCGAGCGAGATAAAATATCCCCCTCTCGGCTTTGACCAGGACACGTTCTCGTCATCGGTGAACGCCTCTTCCATTCTGTTCATGAAAAGGTCGAATTTCGGACGGAGAATTGCGGCGTGTTGCGCCATAATCTTCTTGATATTATCGACGCTCTTCAAAAACTCGACGTGCATCACCTGATTGACCTTGTTAGCGTTGATTCTCTTGAAGAACAAGCGTTTGAGCATATCTTGCACGTTGTTTTGAGAGGACGCAAACACTGAAATACCGCTTCCCGCAAACGTAATTTTTGCAGTTGACGCGAAGCAATAAATCATATCGCTAGTGCCCGCCTTTTTTGCGACGTCGAAAATATTTTTGAGTTTATCGTCTGTTTCGTAGAGCGAGTGTACGCAATACGCGTTATCCCAGAACACACGGAAGTCCTTTGCTTTCGGTTTGAGGTTGGCGATTCTTTCCACCACCTTATCCGAGAACACGATTCCCGTAGGATTTGAGTATTTGGGCACGCACCAGATGCCCTTAACGCTCTCGTCGTCGCGCACGAGTTGCTCGACGAGGTCCATATCGGGTCCGTCTGAGAGCATAGGCACGGTAATCATATCGATTCCGAAGTTTTCACAGATAGCGAAGTGCCTGTCGTATCCGGGCGCAGGACATATAAACTTAACTTTTTTGAGTTTATTCCAAGGCGTAGAATCGAGCACGCCGAACTGCATTGCAAACTGCACCACGTTGTACATAATATCGAGCGAAGAGCCGTCGAGCACGATAGTTTCTTCCTCTTTCACGCCGAGCAAGTCGGCCATGAGTTGTCTTGCCTGCTTCACGCCAGTCGGTTCGCCGTAGTTTCTTGCGTCGATGCCGCTCATCATAAAGTTGCATTTAGCGGCATTTTCGAGCAGAGGCATAGCGATATCGAGTTGCTCTTTGGAGGGTTTACCTCTGGTCATATCGACGTGGCGGTCTGCTTTTTGCAATTTTTTGTACGCCTTCGACTCTTGTTTGAGCATTTCTTCGAGTTGGTTTTTAGGCAATGTTTTGTAGTTCATAGCAACCTCTATGTTTGTACACTATATGACGCGTTGCGCCCGAGCGTGCGCGCACGCCGCCGCATACGTTTCTTCAACGCAAAGACTATATCACCGCTTTGGCGGTTTGGCAATAGATTTTTCGTTAATTTTCAAACGAAATTTTCAAGTAATCCAAGAGCGATTATTGCTCGTTTTCGTTGTTGCCTCTCACGAGCAATCTTATAGGCGTACCCGAAAAATCGAAACTCTTGCGGAGGGAGTTTTCGAGGTATCTCTTATAGCTGAAATGCATAATCGTGGGGTCGTTGACTTTCAGCACGAAAGTAGGCGGAGCGACCGACACTTGCGTGACGTAGAAAATCTTGAGTTTCTTTCCGAGGTACGACGGCGGTTCGCTTATGCGGATAGCGTCGCCCACCACCTCGTTGAGAAGTCCCGTAGGAATACGCTTTCTCGAATTGGCGACCACTTCTTTGCAAAGGGGAAGGAGATTATCCAGTCTCTTGCCGCTCAGAGCGGAAATGTACACGGATTTGAAATAATCCATATACTTCAAATCCTCTTTCAACTTCTTTTCGAATTCGTAAATGGTATGCGTGTTCTTGTCCACGAGATCCCACTTATTCATAACGATGATAGAGGGTTTTCCTTCCTCGTGCACGAATCCTGCGATTTTGACGTCCTGTTCGGTAAGACCCTCTGTTGCGTCGCAAACGACGAGCACAACGTCCGCGCGGCGCACTGCGAGCAAACTTCTCATAACCGAGTATCTTTCAAGATCCTCGTTGACCACTTTCTTTTTGCGCATACCTGCGGTATCGATGATGAGGTATTTATCCTCTCCCACGTCGAGTTCGGTGTCGATAGCGTCACGAGTCGTACCTGCGATATCGCTCACGATACAGCGATCGTATCCGAGCAAGCGGTTGGTGATGGAACTCTTTCCTGCGTTCGGCTTTCCGACGATTGCGATTTTGATGCGTTCGGGATCTTCGTCCACAGAGTATTCGGGGATTTCTTCGAGGATAGCGTCAAGCAAATCGCCAAGCCCCTTGCCTTGCTCTGCGCTCACTGCGTGCGGCTCTCCGAATCCTAGCGCGTAAAAATCGTACACGTTGCTATGGTCGTTGTTGTCGATTTTGTTTACTGCGAGAATGACGGGGAGTTTGGATTTTCTCAAAAACGAGCATACGAGATTATCGTCCGTAGTAAGACCGGTTTTGCCGTCCACGACGTACAAAATAGCGTCCGCAGTGTCCACTGCGATTTCCACTTGCGTACGAATGTGATTCCACATCACGTCGTCGCTCTTAAGCTCAAGACCGCCCGTATCGATAAGCGTAAACGCTCTTCCGCACCACTCGCAGTCTGCGTAAATTCTGTCACGGGTAACGCCCGGAGTGTTTTCTACGATAGCGATTCTGCTACCTGCAAGTCTGTTGAAAAGTGTGGATTTCCCCACGTTGGGTCTTCCGACGATTGCCACCAATGGTTTCATATTATTCACCGATTCCGAATTTTATCTATAGTTTTTCGCAACTTAAACGTTGCTTTTCGTCATTTTCCATTTTTAGTCGTTTTCAAAGTGTTCGACTATTTTTTGCGCCGTATCGCTTCCGTTGTGCGACACCACGATTATGGGCGCGCCGAGAGCCTGCTCGACTTCCGCAACGGTCTTGTTGTCCAAAAACGTATCCGTAAATTCCCTCAACATATTGTCGGGAATCACGAATGCGTCAGACTTGACGCCTTTCAATTGGTCGATTATGTCCCCTGCCGTAACGAGCCCTGCAACGGTAACGCTCGTTCCGAAAAAGTTGTTCACTATTGCGTGCACTTCGACTTGAAGTCCGAATTTTTCTTCGAGTTTTTTGCAGTACTCTTTAAGGAGCGGCGCAAAGGACACGCCCGTAATCATATCGATTTTCTTGTCGAGTTTCTTGCTCGGCATTTCGGACAAACTATACTCGAAGTTGTCCTCCCAATCCGCAATAAGCCCCACGCCGTTTTCGATCTGATCGAATGCGCCGTAGTACGAACTGTCGGGCACTTTCACGTTTGCCTTGACGTAGTATTCGTCACTGCACCAGCAGAAGTTTCCGCCGAATTCTTCGTTCAATCCTTCCACGAGTTTAATCGTATCTCTTGCGTTTTGCTCGTCCACCGCTTTGAGTTTTTGAAGCGTTTCTCTGTGTCCCGTCATACCGACGGGCACGACCGCCACCGTTGCAACGCCCTCGACTCCGTGCAATCCTCTTATGCTGTCTTCGAGCACTTTCCCGTCGTTGACGTCGGGCACTACGACGAGTTGCGTATGCATTTTTATGCCATTCGCCCCCAACCTACGCATCTGATCGGGCAGTTTGCGAGTGTTTGGATTTTTGAGAATATACGTTCTTATATCGTCGTCCCAAGCGTGCACGGAAATATAAAGCGGACTGAGTTTAAGTCTTATGACTCTCTCGATTTCCTCTTCCGATACGTTCGTCATTGTGACGTACGAGCCGCACATAAAACTGTATCGATAGTCGTCGTCTTTGACGTAAAGACTCGGGCGCATATTTTTAGGGAGTTGGTCAACGAAGCAGAAAATGCACTTATTCTTGCACACCACGGGTTTCATATCTATTGCAAATTCCAATCCGAGAGATTGCCCGTCTTTCTTGTGCACTTTTATCGTATGTTCTTTTCCGTCGCGCAGGATATCCACCGAAAACTTCTTTTCGTTGTCGTAGTACAGATAATCGAGCTCGTCGACCATCTTGTATCCTCCAATGCGCAACACGTCGTCGCCAAGACGAAACCCTTGTCTTTTTGCGATGTCGTTCAATTTAGTAATCTTTGGCATATCCCACCGTTTTTGGATGTATTATTATTCACAGACGAAACCCGCGCCGTCAAACGCTCACTCATACGTAGCCTACATATTAACGGTATCTGTCCTTTCGAAGACGGAACTTCGAGCCGCAAGGCGGCGAGCATATGAGCGCCGAACTTTCGTCGCACACAAGCCCCATTGCTCCAACCGCAACTTGTTGCAGTTGTTCGCTTTGGTTCTTTGTGCTCCTCTTCCCACACGACGAAAGCTATGCTTTCATCTTTGTAACTCCTGTATCTGTTCGCTTGTTTTCGTCGTGCGTGAGCCTTGTGTGCGTAGTACAAGCGACTGCGCCGTGTTGTTGGCCACGCCTGGCGCACAAAGCGCAGTGGCATAACAAGAGGAC
>JBNMJA010000050.1:0-9929 GCA_050873585.1 Bacillota bacterium
ATCATTGCCTATTTCGGATTGAAACAAATCACGACATCTCCGAGAAAAGGCGTGAAGATGCTCCTAAACCAGGAGAAAGTGTCGGCGCAGGACGTTATGTTCCGCCTCGCTCCGAGAATGAACGCCGCAGGCAGACTTAATTCTGCGATGAAAGTGGTCGGATTGTTCCTTGAAAACGATTACTTCCTTTTGAGGACGCTCACGGACGAACTCGCAAGGGATAACTCGGCAAGACAGGAACTTTGCGAAAAAGCCGTCGAGAGAGCCAAAGCACAACTTGCGGGCACGGATTTCAACAATGTGGGAATCATTGTGCTGAAAAACAAGGATTGGGAGCCGGGTATTCTCGGCATCGCTTGCGCAAGGCTCACGGAAGAGTTCAAACGCCCGACGATACTTTTTGCAAACACCGACGATGGAGAATTGCGCGGCTCGGCACGCTCCATTCCGCAAGTCAATATCTTTGAAACGCTGTGTGCGCTTTCGGAATACTTTACGGGATTCGGCGGACATGCACAAGCCGCAGGCATATCGATGAAAGAGGATAGATTTGACGACTTCGTAAAAGCCGCCAACGAGTTGATACTCAAAACTCACGACAAGCACGATTTCACGCACGAGATTTGCTGTGAGATGGAATTGCCCATAGATATGGACTTTCTGTCATTTGCAAAAGAACTCGAACTTATGGAGCCGACGGGATATCAGAATCCGCGCCCGACTTTCCTTGTGAAAGGGCAAGGAATGAGATTTGACAGAATCGGTTTTTCGCAGCACGTCAAATACGTTGCGCCTAATATCGAACTTATGGGATTTTCAAAATTCGCACCTTGTCTTTCGGCAAAAACGGGAAGGGCGGACTTTGAAATTTCGCTCGGCGTAAACGCTTTTCAAAACAGAGAAAGCGCTCAGGGAATCATTCAGACGTTGCAATTTGAGGATATCGACGTTTCGGAGGACGAGGCGGTGTGTATGAATCTGCATCAACTTTCTTGCGAGGGCGAGGCACATATCGAAAGCACCGACGTAAATCAATTGAACGAGTGGCTTAAAGCGCCTTTCGGAACGGCAATCGTATGTTTCTCAAAGCAAGAATATGAAAAATTGCTCGATTCTTGCGATAGCGTGAAAGAACTTCCAGTGCTTATCGCAACTCCTCGCTGTCTTAATCCCGAAAACTGCGTCGTGGTTTGCCCTGCAGAGTGCTTTGATTTTTCGTTTTTCAACAGAGTTGTGGTTGTCGGCAATCCGCTTTGCGAGGGGTATCTTGCAAAACTTCAAAAGGAAAGCAATGCAATTTTCACACTCGGAGATTGTTCTGCGAAAAAAATCGCAGTGAGCAAAGATACCTTGCGCAAAGTGTACAAAGAGATCGTCAACGTCACTCGGCGCACTCCCAAACTCGCAAGCCCGCACAAAACGTATATCGCCGTTTGCTCGGGATATAAGGTGAAGGAAAGCACGTTTATGCTTGCGCTCCGCATTTTCGACGAGCTAGGAACGGTCAAAATCAACGAAAAAGGTTTTGCTCAAATATCCGCAAAATCCGTCAATCTCGAAGATAGCATTGCATACCGAAACACTCAACACGCATAAAAAAACGGACGATTTTTTTGCGAATTGACGATTTTGGCGTATTGCAATGTTTTATTGTTTAAAGTATAATAATATATTATCAAAGCAAAAAAAACGCGCGCGCATATGATTTTTGCGTTGCGTATGACGAAAGTATATGGACGAATTGCTTGTAAAACTAAGAAAAATTTATCCGACGAATTATGCGGAAATTAAAAAAGCGCACGATTTTGCAGAGGAAGCCCACCGCGGACAAAAGAGAAGTTCGGGGGAGGACTACTTCATTCATCCGTGCGCCGTCGTGGAAATTCTCGCGGATTTCGGCTTTGACTCTTCAACTGTCATAGCCGCGTTTTTGCATGACGTTCTGGAAGACACTTCCGTCACTTACGACGAACTCAAAGAGAATTTCGGCGACGAGATTTGCGAACTGGTCGAGGGCGTGACCAAACTCGATAAGTTGCAATTCGTCAACAGAGAAGAGGCGCAGGCAGAGAATTTCAGAAAAATTTTCGTTGCTATGGCAAAGGATTTGCGAGTTATCATCATAAAACTTGCCGACCGTTTGCACAATATGCGCTCGCTTCAGTATCTGCCCGAAGAGAAACAAAAACGCATCGCAAAAGAGACTCTCGATATTTACGCGCCGCTTGCAGGCAGGCTGGGCATCTCGTTCTTCAAGTGCGAACTCGAGGACCTTGCGATGAAGTATTTGCTTCCGCAAGAATACAAATACATTGCCGAAAACGTGGCGAGAAAAAAATCCGAAAGACAGGGATTTTTGGACGCCATTTGCAAGCAAATCGAAGCCAAACTCAAAGAAATGGGCATACACGGCGAAGTGAACGGCAGACCCAAACATTTCTATTCCGTGTACAAAAAAATGCATAACCTGCATATCGATATAGACCAAATTTACGACCTTCTTGCAGTGAGAATCATTGTGGATACGGTGAAGGACTGCTATACCATGCTCGGTGAAATCCACACTATGTGGAAGCCTATGCCCGGCAGATTTAAGGACTATATCGCTATGCCAAAAGCCAACAACTATCAGTCCTTGCACACGACGGTCGTCACGCCGTTCAACGAAACGTTCGAGATTCAGATCCGCACCTACGAAATGCACAGAGTGGCGGAATACGGCGTTGCGGCGCACTGGAAGTACAAAGAAGGCACGACGGGCAAGGATAGCGAACTCGACAGCAAAGTGCGTTGGCTTCGCGAGGTTATGGACGCGCAAAAGGATATAGACGGCGCAAAAGAGTTTATGGACGCCGTCAAAATCAACGTTTTCGACGACGAAGTTTTCGTTTTCACTCCAAAGGGCGACGTTTTCGATTTGCCCGTGGGCTCTACGCCTCTCGATCTTGCCTACAAGATTCACTCCGCAATCGGAAATAAGTGCATCGGCGCAAAGGTGAACAAGCGTATGGTGCCGCTCTCTACGAAGTTGCAAAACGGCGATATCGTTGAAATTATCACCTCCAATTCGTCGAAAGGTCCGAGTCTTGACTGGCTCAAATACGTGCATACCGCTTCCGCGCGTTCAAAAATCCGCGCATATTTCAAGAAAGAAAAGAAGGACGAAAACATCGCTCGCGGCAAGGATATGCTCGAAAAAGAGGCAAAACGCAGAGGCTACGCGCTTGCGGATATCTTTACGCCCGACATTCTTTCGGGAATACTCCAACGCCACGCTATGAGCAGTGAGGACGACTTGTACGCCGCAGTCGGATTCGGCGGTATTACGACGAGTCAGGTTCTGACGAAAATCATTCAGGACTTCAAAAAAGAGGACCACACGGCTCCCTTAGAAAACAGCATTCCAATCACCGAACAGAAACCGAGAAAACATTCAAAGAGCGGCGTTTTGGTCAACGGAAACGCAAATTTCACCGTCCGTATGGCGCAATGTTGCTCGCCAGTCCCCGGCGACGAAATCGTCGGCTATATCTCGAGAGGTCGCGGCGTGTCCATTCACAGAAAGGATTGCCCCAACGTCAAAGGCATGGAAGAAGAAAGACTCATTCAGGCAAGTTGGGACAGCGACGGCGAGGAAAGATTCAATGCAACCCTCACGCTTATTTGCGAAAATAAGGGAGGTTTGCTTGCAACGATAACCGCACATATCGCAAACGCAAGGCTCGGTATCTCCGCCGCAAACGTCAGAGTCGACGAAAAGGCGGGCATTGCCGAAATCATAGTGACCGTGCAAATCACCCAAGCGAGCGAACTCGAGGAACTCGTAAGGCAATTGCGTGCAATCGAGGGCGTCATCGAGGTGAGAAGATGAGCGAGCCGAAGTTCTTTCATCTCTACACGGGACCGCTTGAAGTCAACACTTATGTCGTCATAAACGGCGATAGCGGATTTGTGGTCGACCCCGGCGGCGACGCGGACCAGATTTTTGCGATATTCAAAAAACAAAAAGCAAAAATCGACGCAATATTGCTCACCCATGCGCACTTCGATCATATAGGCGGCGTGGCGCAACTCGTGAAAATCGCAAGCGAGAGCGAAGAAAAAACGCAAAGCAGTCCGACAGTGTTTTTGCATCGCGACGAGGTCGAAAAAATCGGCTCGTATAAGAATATGGGATTTTCGATGAACGCAAATCCCGAAAAATTCGTTCCCGACGTGTTGCTCAATGGCGGTGAGACGCTCAATATTTCGGGGCTGAAAGTGAAAGTAATCCACACTCCCGGGCACTCGAAAGGCGGGGTATGTTACGTCGTCGGAAACAAGATTTTCGTCGGAGATACGCTCTTTTTTATGTCGTACGGGCGTACTGATTTTTACGACGGCAACGCAAAAGACCTCAAAAACTCTATCGTAAACAAACTTTTCACCCTCAAAGGCAACTATACGCTGTTGCCCGGACACGGTGAACCCACGACTCTCGACTTCGAGAGAGTGAACAACCCCATAAGAGAAAACGCTCCGCATATAAATGCGGATTGACCCCAATAGATGATTGATTTTTCCATTTCCAACGACGAATATCTCAACGACCTTATGGAACTTGTCAGACCGTTTGAATCACGCTCGGACGAGAATCTTTCGCTTGCCGTAGAATACGAAAATACGGACGGCGTTTTTAAGGTGAGAATCGCGTCGGACAAGTTTGACGGATTTGTAAAAAATTACGCTTTCAAGATAGATACCGAGGGTGAACTTGAACGCAAAAGAGTGGAAAAAAGATATCTGAAAATCGCAATTTATCGCACGTTGAGTTTTCTTCTTAACGTCAATCTTCCGTACGGTTGTCTGACGGGAATTCGTCCGACTAAACTCTATTGCGAAATAGAAAACGACGCGGATAGATACTCGAAATCCGCACACGACGTATTCTTGAAAGATTATAGCGTGAGCGACTCCAAAGTCGAACTTATCGAGAGTATCGTAAAGGTGCAAAAGCCTATAAGAAACAAATCGTCGAGGCAGTACGACGTGTTTGTATTTATTCCGTTTTGTCCGACGAGGTGCGCGTATTGCTCTTTCGTGAGTTTGCCTATCGACAAGCAGAGAAAACTCGTCGAACCGTACGTAGACTGCCTCGTGCGCGAACTCGAACAGACCAAAGAAATTATCGCAAAAAAACGCATCAAAGTCAGGGCGGTGTACGTTGGTGGCGGCACGCCCACCTCTATTGGTGCGGAACTTCTCGATAAAGTGCTCGAGCACTGTCATTTCGGAGCAGAGGAATTTACAGTCGAGGCAGGTCGTCCCGATACTATAAATGCCGAAATCGTCGAAGTTATGCAAAAGCACGGCGTAACGCGCGTTTCCGTCAATCCTCAAACTTTCAACGACAAAACTCTCGAAATTATAGGGCGTAAGCACAAAAGCGCAGACACTTATAACGCTTATATGCTCGTGAAGGATAAATTCGACGTAAATATGGATCTGATTGCGTGCCTTCCCGAAGAATCCATAGACGATTTCAAGCGCAGCGTGGATATTGCCGTTGCTCTGAATCCCGCAAACGTCACCGTGCATACGCTATATATGAAAAAAGGCTCTGCGCTCAAGCAGGGCGGCTACGACAATACGGACTTTGAAACCGCCTCGCAAATGGTGGATTACGCCTATAACAAACTCACTGCGGCAGGGTACGAGCCATACTATATGTACCGCCAGAAATATACGAGCGGAAATCTCGAAAACGTGGGCTACGCAAAACCGAAAAAAGCATGCGTTTACAACGTGGATATTATGGAAGAGGACACTTCGATAATCGCAAACGGCGCGAACGGAATCTCGAAAAAGTGGAATAAAAAGAAGAATCTGATCACTCGTTGCGCAAACTACAAAGAGCCGATAGAGTATATAAAGCATATAGACGAAATGCTGAAAAGGCAACGAGATTTTTGGCTGTAAAATAGACTGTGCGTTATTCTTCCTTTACAAGAGTGGGCGTTTAGCACCTTAAATGCAATTTCCCCTTTCCTCACGTGTTTGGACTTCGGCGTTTGCGCAATGCAATCCGCCTCGTTCGCTTTGGCTACAATTCGTCCACTGGACGGATTGTTTAACGCGCCGCGCCCATATCGCCGTTCCCCCTCTGCGCTATGCTTGAGGGAACCCACGACGACCGCGTAGCGGGGGACAACACTGACGCGATTGACTTCGTAGCAATCGCTAGTTCGTTGCAAGCAACGAACGGCAGACGGGCTTTTTGCAATACAAATCGGCTGAAAGCCGTGTCACTCGTTCACGGGCGAAAAGAATTCCAGCTCGCCCGTTCACTTGTACTGCTCGTCAAGCTCGACGCTCCCTTGGCTCGCCGCCGTTGCGGCTCGGATTCCGTCTGCGAATAAACACATACCGTGTATAAGAACGCCTTGAATAAGTGTGCGTTAAATAGTCCGCTCTGCGAGTTCGCGGACGGCGGATTCGTTCCGTCTTCAAATGGGCAGATTCCGTGCATAAGAACGCTCCGAACGGGCTGAAACACATTTAGAAAAATATAATTAAAATAAATAAGTTTTCTATTGAATTTAGTTTTTTTTCTTGTTATAATGCAGATATAAAGAACTTAGGAGGTTACTTTATGAGAATCGAAATTTTCGGCAAGAATTACAATCCTAGTGATTCACTCAAGGCAATCACCGAGAAAAAGTGCGCGAAACTCGAAAGACGTTTCGAGGACGAAAATGCGGAAGTGAAGTTTACCGTCACCTACGAGAACGGCGATTACACAACCGATATGGTCGTTACGAGCAAAGGTCTTTCCTATCGTGCAAGCGCAATGAGCGACTCTCCGTTTGACAATCTCGACGAGGTTATCCCCAGATTGCTCGGACAGATGAGAAAGCAAAAGGACATTTGGGGCAAGGATAAAAAAGGCTCGCCCAACGTCTACGAAGAAGAGGAAATTCGCGAGGGCGAAGAAGAATAAATGAAAGTCGGCATTTCGACAGCAACGTTTTTTTCAAAAGTATTGACCGAGGATTCGTTCTCGGTCATTCAACGCTGTGGAGGGGACACCTGCGAGGTGTTCCTTACCACTTTTTATGAGTACAGAGATTCGTTCGGCAGACTTCTAAAAGAGCGCAAGGGCGACTTTGACGTATATTCCGTTCACTCGCTCAACACGCAGTTCGAGCCGCAACTTTTCAACAAGGTGCAAAGGACGTACGACGACGCGGAGAGTATTTTTCGCTCGGTGCTGAACGTGGGACAGATTATCGGCGCAAAGGCGTACACTTTTCACGCGCAGGCGCGCCTTAAGCAAAGCGTGTACATAGACCCGAAATTCGTCGGGGAGCGCATGAGCAAACTCGGCGAAATAGCGAGAGAATACGGAATAAAACTGTGCCTTGAAAACGTGCATTGGGCAACTTTCGATTCACCGGACTTTTTCAGAAAGATGAAACCGTACGCACAAAATATCGGCACGGTGCTCGACATAAAGCAGGCAAGACAATCGGGATACGATTGGAGAGAATATATCGACGTGATGGGCGAGAGTATAACCAACGTGCACGTGAGCGACGTCAAGGACGGAAAAATCACGATGGTGGGCAAGGGCGAATTCCCATTCAAAGAACTCGTCGAAAGGCTCAAAGACGTTGGCTACGACGGGCCGCTCATCATCGAGCAATACGCAGGAAATTACGATTCCGTAGACGAGGTCGCGGAGTCGGTGGAATACCTTAAAAACATTTTGGAGGCATAAAGATTATGCAAATCAAATTTGATTTCAACAACATGATGGAATCGTCTATCGGCGAGCAAGGCATCACCGAAAAAGAGATAGAGAGCGTGCTTGACAAGGCTCAGGACAGTTATGCATACTTCGAGAAGAATCGCGGCAACGGCTGGATGGGCTGGGCGGAACTTCCGTACAATCAGGAAGAAGTCGTCAGAGATATAATCTATACGGCGGCGGAAGTGAGAGCACACTACGAAAACTTCGTTGTTCTCGGCATCGGCGGCAGCGCACTCGGTCCTATGGCTGTGTTCAACGCGCTTTGCCACTTCAGATACAACGAACTCGACCCCAAAAAGCGCGGAGTCAAATTCTACGTCGAGGACAACGTCGACCCCGAACGTATGCTTGCGCTTCTTGACGTTATCGACGTTGAAAAGACTATGTTCAACGTCATCACCAAGAGCGGCGCGACTTCGGAAACGATGAGCCAATATCTCATCATCACCGATATTCTCAAAAAGAGATGCGGCGACGAGTGGGCAAAGCATATCATCGCAACCACTTCGCAAAGCAAGGGCAATCTCATCAAACTTGCAAAGAAAGAGGGCTTTAAGACCTATTTCATTCCCGACGGAGTTGGCGGAAGATTCAGTGAACTTTGCCCTGTGGGACTTCTCCCGGCGGCGGTGCTCGGCATCGATATCATAGGTCTTTTGAGAGGCGCGGCGGACATGGACAAAGCGTGCAATTCCTCCGATCCGTACAAGAACCCCGCACTTATGGCGGCAACTCTTCAATATATCGCTATGGAGCAAAAGGGCAAGAACGTTTCGGTTATGATGCCGTATGCGGACAGCCTCAAACTTATGGCGGACTGGTATTGCCAACTTTGGGGCGAGAGTCTCGGAAAAGCCGTGGATTTCGACGGCAACGTCGTGCATAAGGGGCAAACTCCCGTCAAGTCTTTGGGCGTCACGGATCAACACTCTCAAGTGCAACTTTACACCGAAGGTCCTTTCGACAAAGTGGTGACTTTCATCGGCGTGAAGAAGTACAGAGGCGACGTGGTTATCGCAAACGGAGCAGAGGAGTTTGCGGACGTGAACTTCCTTTGCGGACATACTATGGGCGAACTTATCAACACCGAAAGAGAAGCAACCGAATACGCGCTCACTCGCTCGAAGCATATGAATCGTACGATTATGCTTGACGAAGTCAACGCAAACACCGTCGGTCAACTTCTTATGTTCTTCCAACTCGAAACCGCATACTGCGGAAAGATGCTCAATATCGACACGTTCAATCAACCCGGCGTCGAAGAGGGCAAGAACGCAACATACGCTATGTTTGACAGAAAGGGCTACGAGGCAAAGAAAGAAGAACTCGAAAACGCACCCAAAAAGTCGGCTAAGTATATCATCTGACAATGATAAAACTAGAGGGCGTAAGCAAGCAGTATCTGTACGGAGCGAGAGTGCTCGGCTCGTTGGATATGACGATAAACGACGGACAAATCGTCGCTTTGCTCGGTGACGAATCGAGCGGAAAAACCACCTTTTTGAAGGTGGTCGCGTCCGTGACCGATTGCGAGGGCAAAGTGCTTTTCGACGGTCAGCCGCTTGCTAAAAAGCCCGACGACGTGATTATGGTGTTCGACGATTTGGCTATGTTTGAAAATCGTTCGTGCTTCTATAATCTGGCGTATCCGCTTATTATCCGAGGATACGATAAAAACGAAATAAAACGCATCGCGGGCGACTGCGCCGAAAGGGCGGGAGTCGTTGCGATACTTCGCGACAAAGTCAAAAAGACTTCGCTTATCGACAAAAAAAGACTTGCGTTTGCAAGACTGTTTTCAAGACCGTCCAAAGTCGTGCTCGTTGACGATATCACGAGAGGACTTGACAGGGAAGAGGCGAAAACGCTATGGAGCGAAGTCGCGCCCGTATTGCAAAATATGGCAAAAGAGGGCAGAATCGTAGTATTCGCAACTCGAGATAAGGACGAGGCGATGAGCATTGCCGATACGATCGTCGTGATGCACTACGGAGAAGTCAAGCAAATCGGCACGCCCGATAGGATTCTCGAGAATCCGTCGAATATTTGGGCGGCTCAAGCGTTTGACGAAGATTATCGCTTTGAAAAGGCGCGTCTCGACGAAAAGAGCGGAAAACTCGTGGCAACCACGCTCGAC
>JBNMJA010000051.1:0-9793 GCA_050873585.1 Bacillota bacterium
GAACAAAGGTGCGAGTTAGAAAGATGAAAGCGCAGTTTTCATCGTGTGGGAAGAGGAGCACAAAGAACCAAAGCGAACAACTGCAACAAGTTGCGGTTGGAGCAATGGGGCTTGTGTGCGACGAGTTCGGCGCTCATAGGCTCGCCGCCCTGCGGCTCGAGTTCCGTCTTCGAAAGGGCAAATACCGTGTATAAGAACGTTTCGAATGAGTGAACGTGAGAAGCCCGCTCTACAAGTTCGCGGGAGGTGGTTTTTGTTCCACCTTCGAAGTTGTGCATAAGTATCTTTCGAAAGAGTTTTTGTTCAGGTGTGGACGGAGCTCACCCACAATTATTAATTATTCATTATTAATTATTAATTTACCTGCGAGATTTGCGCTTTGCAAATCTCACAGGTCGTCTACGTCTTGGACGGGTTTTTCGCCGTCGGGAACGTCGGGGTAGCCGTGCTTTTCGGGGACTCCCGTATAACTGCCGTTGGGGTCAAAATGCGAACGCAGGTTTTCGTGCGTAGATAAGTTGCTGTGTGACAAGGGCACATTGTGTTTTCTTGCTCGTCTGATTTTCATAGATTCTCCTTTGGGGCGTGGTTGTCGTGCGCGCCCTCGTTTTGTTATATATAGATTGAGCAAACCTTAATAATTTATTAATTTCATTAATATTTTATAAATCAATGGAAAAACGCACAAATATATGATATGATACATTTTGCAATATAAATGCAATGTAAAAACCATACGAAAACAATATAAAACAAATAGATTAGGAAGCGACCAATATGAAAAACGGCGGAATCGACAAAAGAGTTATCAAAACCAAAAACGCAATCTTCGAAGCGTTCAAGCAACTTGTTCAAGAGAAGGATATATCGGATATTACCATTAGCGAACTCACTCAAAAGGCAAATATCACACGTAGCACCTTCTATATGTATTACGACACCGTCAGCGACGTGCGCACGGATATAGAAAACACCATTATCGCACGCATTGACAGGATTATGAGCGAAACGGATATCCTCAACAGCATCAAGAATCCGTATCCGCTTCTCAGTATGCTCGCAGACGAGATTCTCAAGCAGGACGCAAACAACAGATACATACTCTCTTCGAGCACGTCGGGACAACTCCTTGACAAAATCAACGATCGCATCGTCGATGCGTATATGCATTGGTTCTCTTCCAACGAAGGACTTACCAGCGATTTGGGCAAGACCAAATATATCGTCGCATTCGCGGCGGCAGGCATGACGGAGTGCTTCAAGATTTGGTTCAACCACAAGAGCTCGCTCACTTTGGAAGAGTTGTGCAAGAATATTTCGGACGCTATGAGCAAGGGTATTTCCTTGATGATGGACCAAACGACGCTTTAAGCCGAGTTTATATTGGGGGAGCAAAGTTTGAAAACACACAAGGAGAATGACGCCCGTCATTCTCTTTGTCGTTTTGAACAGACAGGTTTTTATCAAACAAAATATAAAGTATCTGCATTTTTTGAGGTGAAATATGCTTCAACTTAAAGACGTAGTAAAAGATTATCCGACCGCGACGACAACCGTGCACGCGTTGAGAAAAGTGTCGCTCAACTTCCGCGAAAGCGAATTCGTGGCGATTCTCGGCCCGAGCGGTTGCGGAAAAACGACTATGCTGAACATAATCGGCGGTCTTGACAGATACACGTCGGGCGACCTGGTCATCGGCGGCGTTTCCACTGCGGAATTCGACGACGAACACTGGGACGCATACCGCAACGCCACCATAGGTTTCGTTTTTCAAAGTTACAACCTCATTCCTCACCTTACCGTACTTGAAAACGTCGAACTGGCGTTGAGCCTTGTCGGCGAAAAGAAAAAAGCGCGCAGAGCGAAGGCGGTTGCGGCACTTCACAAAGTGGATATGCACGAGCAAATCGACAAACGTCCCAACCAGTTGAGCGGCGGTCAGATGCAGCGCGTGGCAATCGCAAGAGCCATCGTCAACGATCCCAAAATCATTCTCGCAGACGAGCCGACGGGCGCACTCGATAGCGAACTCAGCGTGCAGGTTATGGATATCTTGCAAGAGATTTCCAAAAACCGCCTCGTCATCATGGTTACCCACAACGCAGAACTTGCGTATCAGTACGCAACGCGTATTTGCCGTTTCAAAGACGGTCAACTCATTGAAGATACCAATCCTTATTTCCCTGAAAACGAAGAAAAGCCTTTGTCGAAAGAACAAACGGTTTCCGAGTCACGAGAGGAAAATACACTCGTCGAAATCGACGAAAACGAAGCGCTTAAAAGCGCGACGACGGAAATCGTCGAAAGTGACGAAAAACAAGATTTAATCGTGCAAAACGACACGATAAAACCTCAAAACGAGCAACCCGAAGGAGAAGGCGGCAAACAAAAAAAGACTTCCAATCACAAGCGCAAACGCGCTATGAAAAACGTCGGCGATGAAACAAAAGCGCTCTTCGAAAAACTCGGGCTCAACAGCCTTTCCAAAAAGAAAAAGAAGAAAGACAAAGCGTTTAAGCCAACGTCTATGAGCGCGGGTATGGCGTTCGGGTTGAGTCTTAGAAACCTCATTTCCAAAAAACGCCGCACGTTCCTTACGTCTTTTGCAGGCGCAATCGGCATTATCGGTCTTGCGCTCGTGCTGTCCATTTACAACGGATTCAATCTCTATCTTGCCAGAATGGAAAACGAGATGCTGGCAGGCGTGCCTTTGGGCGTGTATCAATACAACGTTTCAAGCAACGCTATGATGGAACTTATGACGAGCATGATGGATTTTCAGCCGAGCAACAGCAGCACGTCCTATCCCGACTCCGACGAAATCAAGGTGTCGAGTGGAAGCGCGTACGACGGCGCAATGGCAAAGATGATGCTGTCGATCGTCAAGTCGTTTATGGACGGCGTGCAGAAAAACGAACTCACCGTTGAGTTTGCCGAGTATATGAAGGCAATGCCGAAGGATTATTACACGGCAATGAACATATCCTACGGCTTGCGCTATAACCTCGTAAGAAAGACCGTTGACGAAAACGGCAACGTTGCCTACAAAGATATTTCGCAACAGCCGAGACCCTTGACCACCACCGCAATCGCAACCACCGTTCTCGGCGAAAACGGACTTCAGGCAAAATACTGGCAAGAACTGTCCGCAGACGAGGAAGTCACGATGCGCTCGTACGATTTTATAGGCGAGGGTAGCAGATTCCCGAAAAACAAGAACGAAGTGCTTTTGTGCGTCAACTCCGACAACTCGATCAACGCCGACCTTTTGAACGCTTTCGGAATCGAAACGTACGAGAAGGACGAAAACGGCAATATAGTGATAGGGAAGGACGGAAAAGCCGTAAAGATGGATACCGACAAAATTCCTTACGAGTATTTCATCGGACAAACCTTTAAACTCGTTGACAACGACTCTTATTACGTTTACGACAAAGAGTCGGGCAAGTATGAAAACAACGTCGGCATCGGAAAAGCAAAATCCGACGATTCCGAAGATTCAAGCGGCTTCAATCCGCTCAGCGACAAGGAAAGCAAAAAACTGATTTGGAGTTACGACGATTCCGAAGAGTCCCAAGGCTTGCTCAAAAACATGTACGATCAGTCGAATGATGAAATCAAGATCGTCGGCGTTATCAGAGCGAAGAAGGGAGCGGAACACTCGTACGTTACCTCGTCTATCTGCTATACGACCGCTCTTGCCGAAAGCGCACTCGAA
Source organism: Bacillota bacterium (assembly GCA_050873585.1). GTDB lineage: Bacteria > Bacillota > Clostridia > Christensenellales > CAG-917 > CAG-475. The sequence continues at coordinate 3,719 of JBNMJA010000051.1, forward strand.
AGCGCACAAAACAGCGAACTCGTCAAGCGCCAACTTGCCCTCACCGAGAGTTCCAAAAACAAGAACGCAACCGTCTTTGACGGCGTAAGACTCAACGATGCCGTTGACTTAGCAGAGTCGGGCGTCGGTTCTTCCGTCGCGGCGATGACGGGCGTGCCTGCGCTTCAATACACCTACTATATGCGTGCAATCGGTGCGGATAGAAGCCCGTATTATATCACGGTTTACCCCAACGACAGCGAGCAGAAAACCAACTCGGGCAACTACATTTCCGCATGGCAGAAGTCAAACAAAGGCAATATCGGCTACTTCGATATGTCCGAAATGCTCCTCGTCAATATGCGCGGAATCCTCGACCTCGTGTCCGCAATGCTCATAGCGGTTGCTGCAATATCACTTGTGGTTTCCACCGTTATGATCGGAGTTATAACTTCAAACTCCGTCGTCGAGCGCACTCGTGAAATCGGTATTCTCCGTGCAATCGGCGCGCGAAAGAGGGATATTCGCAACGTCTTTATTGCCGAAACCTCGCTCATTGGACTTGCAAGCGGACTTTTCGGTATACTCGTCACGTATGTCTTGTGTCCGCTCATATCTCTCGTTATCAAGGCAGTCACCGGCATAGGCTCTCTATTGCATTTCCATCCCTTGCATGCTCTCATCCTCGTATGTCTGAGCTTGCTTTTGACGGTGATATCTGGTATTATCCCGGCGATTATGGCTTCTCGCAAGAATGTTGTCGACGCTCTCCGCGTCGACTAAAACCTCGCTATTGAGCGAATAACTGCGTCAACGCCCTTTTGCTCGTCCGTCACGTACGATTTAGTACGTTGGGCGGATTCGCAAAAGGGCGTTTCCTTGTTCTTCATCTCAATAGCGGGGTTTTTTTATTTGCCCACTAAAAAAGTGGACGTTTAGCACTCTAAATAGATGCGCCCCCTCTTTCCGGACCACGCCGGTATTTCTCCCACCACTCAAACCGACGTCATTTCTCTACAAGAGTAATCGTCGTTCGCGGGGGAGACAATCGGCACTTGCATAGAAGAGTATCGTCCCTTTGTTATGTCACTCGTTTCGCGGACGAAAATAATTTCAGCCCGTCCGCTCACTTGTACTGTTCGTCAAGCGCGGCGCTCATAGGCTCGCCGCCTTGCGGCTCGAATTACGTCTGCGAAAGTGCAGATTCCGTGTATATGATGACCGAAAATAGTCGCTATATCCTTTTTCAGACAAGCCAAACTAAAAACGGACGATAAAACGACAAACAAGCAAGTATTTTCTCGCAAAAAAATGGCAATCGATATAAAAGGATTGAAAATATAATTTTCAAGTGTTACAATACGTGTGAAAAAGAGCGAAATTATGGATATTGTCAGAACTATTGAACTTAAAGAAAGCATCATCAAGAACAACGATGCGGATGCGGATAAACTTCGTGCCGAACTCAACGAGAGGGGGGTGTTTTACGTCAACGTTATGTCTGCGCCGGGTAGCGGAAAGACGACGTTGCTCGTTGCGCTCACGAAGGCGCTTCAAGGCAGATGCAAAGTCGGCGTTATGGAAGCGGATATCGACGGCGACGTTGACGCTTACACGGTGCGAGAGGCAGGTGCGGAGGCAATCCAACTTCACACGGGCGGCATGTGCCATCTCGATGCGGATATGTCAAGGCAAGGGTTCAAGGAATTTGCCACGACGGCAGATATTGTATTTTTGGAGAATATCGGCAATCTCGTGTGTCCTGCCGAGTTCGACACGGGCGCACACCTAAAAATCGTGCTTCTGGCATTGCCCGAGGGTGACGACAAACCGCTCAAATACTCGCTTATGTTCTCGGTTGCGGATGCGGTTGCGTTCACAAAGTCGGATACGGCAAAGTATTTCGATTTCGACGTCGAAAAATGCAAAGGGTATATAAACGGCGTAAATCCCGATGCAAAAACCTTTGAAGTGTCCGCTCGCACGGGAGAGGGAATAGCCGCTTTTGCGGACTATATCTTCGGCGAGTATAGCAAGTGGAAAGAGGGTTTGAAATGAGAGTTATATCTGTAAAAGAAAGCATATTTTCAAACAACGACAGGACGGCCGATTCGATCAGAGCGTTGCTTGCAAAAAAAGGTGCGTTTTTGCTCAACGTAATGTCGTCGCCGGGTAGCGGAAAAACGACTTTGCTCACGGCGTTGCTCAAAAATCTGAAAAACAGACTCAAAGTCGTTGCAATGGACGTGGATATCGAAACGGACGTGGACGCTCGTCGCATAGCGGACGGCGCAGGCATTGAAAGCGTGCAGATTCACAACGGCGGACTTTGTCACATCGACGCGGATATGGTGAGCGAAGCGCTTGCGCAAGCAAACTTCGACGATTGCGACCTTATCGTGCTCGAAAATATCGGCAATCTCGTATGTCCTGCCGAATTCGATACGGGAGCGCACCTCAATATGATGCTGCTCTCCGTGCCCGAAGGAGACGACAAGCCGCTCAAATATCCGCTGATGTTTGAAAAATGCAACCTTATCGTCGTCACCAAAATCGATACGCTCGAAGCGTTCGATTTTGACAAATCAAAGTTTGAAAATCACATTTCTCGTCTGAATCCCGACGCAAAGATATATTATGTCAGCGCAAAAACGGGCGAAGGACTTGAAATGCTCGAAAATAAGATATATAATATAATAAAGTTTTTCAAAGGAGAAAACAACAATGGCTGAGATGAGCAAAGCTTTCAAACCGGAATTTATGGGCGATCCCAATCCGAGTGAGAAAATCCTCAAACTGGCAAGGAAAATCACCGACTGCATCGACCACAAAATTGCGGGCGTAACCGTCAACGATCCCGAATACTGGGGACTTCGTTGCATTATGACCGACGAAATGGCAGACGTCGCACTTTCTATGAAACTGCGTACGCCTTACACTTTCGAGCAACTTTGGAAACTCAACCCGCAATACAAAAAAGCGGAAGACTTCCAAAAAATCCTCGACGAAATGAGCCATATCGGTATCATCGAATACGATTACGGCAATCACTATGACAAGAACGGCCCCATCAAGGGCGCAAAGAGGGAACGCCGCTATGTGCTTCCCATGTTCGTTCCGGGCTCTGCGGAGTTCACGAACATGATCAAGCAACAACTCGACGAACATCCCGAACTTGCTATGTTCTTCGAGCGTATGACCTATCTTCCCTTGACGATGGTCACCCCGATGGTCCCTCCGGGAGGCGCAGGAATCGGTATGCACGTTATCCCCGTCGAAAAAGCAATCGAGATGGAAAACGGAACTATGGATATCGAACATATTTCCTACTGGCTCAAAAAATACGAAGGTCACCTCGGCGTGGGTATCTGCTCCTGCCGTTACGGCCGTGCAAAACTCGGCGAAGGCTGCGGCGACAGCTGTGAAGAGTGGTGTATCGGCATCGGCGATATGGCAGACTACTGCCGCGAAACGGGCAAAGGTCGCGATATTACATACGACGAGGCTATGCAAATCCTCCGCAACGCAGAAAAGAACGGTTTCGTGCATCAAATCACGAATATCGACGGCGAAAACAAGATTTTCGCAATCTGCAACTGCAACGTGAATATCTGCGATGCGCTCCGTACTTCGCAACTTTTCAACACGCCGAATATGTCAAGAAGCGCGTACGTCGCAAAAGTCGAGAAAGATAAGTGCGTGGCTTGCGGCAAGTGCGTGGAATTCTGCCCCGCAGGCGCAGTCAAACTCGGACAAAAACTCTGCACGAAGCAAGGCGAAATCAAATATCCCAAACACGAACTTCCCGACAACCTCTCTTGGGGTCCGGACAAGTGGGATGAGGACTACAGAGACAACAACCGCATCAACTGCTACGAAACGGGTACGTCTCCGTGCAAGGCGGCTTGCCCTGCTCACATCGCAGTTCAAGGTTATATCCGCAAGGCAAAAGAGGGCAAATACAGAGAAGCGCTCGAACTCATCAAGAAGGACAACCCATTCCCCGCAATCTGCGGTCGCGTCTGCAACAAGCGTTGCGAGGCTGCCTGCACGAGAGGAACTATCGACGAGGCAGTGTCCATCGACGCAATCAAAAAGTTCATCGCAGAGCAAGATTTGCACGCAGAAACGAGATTCGTTCCCGAAGTCGTGATTCCGTCCAACGTTGACAAACAATGGTCACAAAAGATCGCAATCATCGGCGCAGGTCCTGCAGGTCTTTCTTGCGCATACTATCTCGCAACCAAGGGTTATAAACCCACCGTGTTTGAAAAGAACGAACGCCTCGGCGGTATGCTCACCTACGGCATTCCTTCCTACAAACTCGAAAAAGACGTCATCGAAGCGGAAATCGACGTTTTGCGCGAACTCGGCGTTGAGTTCAAGACGGGCGTTGACGTCGGCAAAGACGTCACCATCGACGAACTCAGAAAACAAGGTTACAAAGCGTTCTACGTTGCAATCGGTTGCCAAGGCGGCAGACTGCCCGGAGTTCCCGGCGAAGACGCTATCGGCACCGATATGGCAGTATCCTTCTTGCACGCGGCAACAGAAAATCACGACAGAAAACTCAAAGGTAAAACGGTCGTTATCGGCGGCGGCAACGTTGCAGTCGACTGCGCTCGCACGGCAGTTCGTTTCGGAAGCGAAGAAGTCGGTATGTATTGCCTCGAATCGAGAGAGACTATGCCTGCAAGCAAGAACGAAATCGAAGAAACGCTTCAAGACGGTATCTCCGTCAATAACGGCTGGGGTCCGAAGGAAATCCTCAAGAACGAAGACGGTACCGTCAAGGCGGTCGTGTTCAAGAAGTGCTTGAGAGTCATCGATCCTCAAACCAAGAGATTCAGCCCCGTCTACGACGAGAACGACACAATCACCGTCGAAGCACAACACGTCATCTTTGCAATCGGTCAGGCAATCGTCTGGGGCGACTTGCTCAAGGGAACGAAGGTTGAATTCCATCACGGAAACTACCCGATTGCGGATTCGCTCACTTATCAGACCGCAGAACCCGATATCTTCGTGGGCGGCGACGTGTACAGCGGACCGAAGTTTGCAATCGACGCTATCGAAGCAGGTAAGAACGCGGCAGTATCTCTGCATCGCTTCGTGCAACCCGGCACTAGCATGACCATCGGCCGCAACCGCAGACAGTTCATCGAACTCGACAAGAACAATATCGTCATCGACAGTTACGACACCGCAGGCAGACAAGAAGCCAAAGAACTCGAAGGCGACAAACATTCCTTCAGAGATTTGCACGGCACTCTCACCGAGGAGCAAGTCAAGATCGAAGCAGGTCGTTGCCTCGGCTGCGGCGCAAGCGTTGTGGACGAGAACAAGTGCATAGGTTGCGGTGTCTGCACCACCAAGTGCGAATTCGACGCAATCCATCTCCACAGAGAACATCCCGAATGCTCCACGATGATTCGCAGCGAAGACAAGTTCAAAGCGATCTTGCCGTATGCTATCAAACGCGGCATGAGAATCGTGTTCGGCAAAAAAACCGCTGAAGAAAAAGCGTCTCAAAAGAAGCACAAAGAAGCGGTGAAGGCGGCAAAAGCAGCAAAAAAAGCAAACAAATAAGAGGCTGATATGCACGAATTAGGCGTAGTTTTTCACATTGCCGATATGGTGCGCGACGTCGCGCTCGAAAACAAGGCGACCAAAATCCAAAAAGTCGTCATGCAAATCGGCGAAGTGTCTACAATCGTAAACGATCAACTCGTTGATTGTTGGAACTGGAATGCAAACCGCACGGATCTTCTGCGCGGTTGCACTCTGGAAATCGAACCTATCAAGGCGGTCACCTACTGCGAAGATTGCCACAAAGAATATCCCACCGTCGAGCACGGCAAAATTTGCCCCTATTGCGGCAGTGAACACACTTATTTGATTCGAGGGAACGAAGTTCTTGTCAAAGAAATCGCCGTAGAATAAAGCGTCCAAACAGCGACTAATTTTGTCAGCACCCCTTGTCTGACAACTCATTTACGCTTAGTAAATTAGGGTTGCCATTCAAGGGGTGCTTTCGCGTTATGCATCGATTTAGCGCAGTTTTAATTGAAGCGGAGACTCTGCCTATACAGAGAC
>JBNMJA010000052.1:0-9702 GCA_050873585.1 Bacillota bacterium
GAGCAGAAAAACGGCTTTATCTATACGAAAATAGACGATAAAGTCGTCGTTTTGGATAATACTATCGAAAACGTCATTCCCGAAGAGGTAAGAAAAGAGTTTGCGGATATGCTCAATCCACGCGATTTCGAGGGGCGCAAGAGTATAGGAAGTTTCGTGCTTGCCGTGAGAAAACTGCTCAAAGGCGTCGAGCCTTGCTACAAAAAGTACGTTGACAAACTCGCGCTTCAGGGCGAGTATTTCAGAAAGTGCGCCGATCAGGTGGATTCAAAACTCGACGCGGTGCTTGACGAGATCGAGGAAGTGCTTGACTACGAAGAAGATATCAGGGGCTTTGAAAGCGTTTTCAAGTCTATGATAAAAACCTTGAAAATCGCACTCGTTCCCACGTATCTCGACTGCGTGTTCGTGGGCGATCTCGATTCTCGTTTTTCAGGCAACGGCGATGTGTACGTGCTTGGGGCAAACAGCGGAAAACTGCCGCCTCAAAGCGGTGGCGGTGTGGTGATAACTCACAAGGACGAAGAAACTCTGTCCGCACTCGGCATCGAAATCACTCCCGACGAAAGACAAAAAGTGCTCAACGCAATGTACGCCGTTTGCGACGTTATGAAAAAGCCGCAAGGGAAACTTGTGGTGAGTTATGCCGACAGCGGCGACGGAGGCGCACTCCGTCCGTCCACCGTGGTGTTCGAACTTCAGAATATGCTCGTTCAGGACGGAAAACCGCTTGAAATCGAAAGAATAGACTTTGACAGATTCACAAGTCAAGACGGCATGGATTTTCAAAAAATCGCGCTCGCGTTTTCGACAAAAAAGAGTTGCTACAACGAGATTCTCAAGACGTGGGCTTCGGGGAGAATGAGCGCAAACGAAATCGAAGTATTCGGTTCGGCGTACGATTTCGTTCCCGAAGACGAACGGAAGCGCATTGACAAGTCATTTGAAATTCCTTCGAAGATAAAACTTCCCGAAAAATCTTATTTTGCGGGGCGCACGAGCGTGAGTAGGCTCGAAACGTTTTTCGGATGTCCGTACGCGCACTATTTCAACTATATTTTGTCTTTGCGCAAGAGAAAGGACGGCACGTTCGAGGGTACGGAGAACGGCACGATTTTGCACTTCGTGCTTGAAAAGTTTTTCGGCGACGTGCGTGACGGCAACGTAAAAGATTCCGTCGATGCGATGCAGAAAGCATACGCATATTTCGATCTTGCGATAAAAGAAAACGGCTTTGAAGTTTTGCTTGAAAAAGCGGACACGGGAAGGATTCTAGCCCGACTCAAAGAGGAGGGCGCAAGCCTTTGCAAAGACTTGTTCGAGGTGCAAAAACGCTCGGCGTTCAAGCCCTGTATGCTCGAAGCCAAAATCGGAGAGGGCGAGATAAAACCCATGTCTTTGCAATTCGGAAAAACCAAAGTGGACTTGAAAGGCACGATAGACAGAGTGGACAGGCTCGACGACAAGTTTATCATCATAGACTACAAGACCTACAAGAGCGCCGACCTTACGCTCAAAGAGCTGTATTGCGGACAAAAGATTCAGTTGTACGTCTATATGCGTGCGGTTGAAAACAGCATAAACGCAACGCCTTGCGGAGTGTTTTATTTCCCGGTGTTTTCAAGTTTCACCGACGAGGACGGCAACCGTTACAAATACAAGGGACAAGCGAGCGATAGTCGCGAAACGTTGAGTTTAATCGACGATTTGGTGCTTTCAAACCCCGATTGTGCAATCGTACCCTACAAAACCGACAGAAAGGGCGAAAATCTCAATGCGGAAATTCACCTGTCGAAGTCGGGCTTCGATATGCTCGGAGATTACGCGCAGACCATTGCCGCAGAGGGCGCAAGCAAGATTGCGGACGGGTATATAAAGCCTTCGCCGCTCAAGGACAAGTGCAAAAAATGCGACTTTGCTAGCATATGCGCCTACAAAGGAATATACGAAAGGAAAGTGCCCAAAGTGAAAGGCTTGGAGAGTTTTGAACTCGATGCGAAGGAGGATAAAAATGAGTAAAGATACAGTGACGACGCTCAGCAAGGACGCAGAGCGTAAACTTGAAATACTTCGTGACGAAAAAGGCAATATCCTTCTCACCGACGACCAGAAGAAAGCCGTGCTCGAAAGAGGACGTATTCTCGTTTCGGCGTCGGCAGGTTCGGGCAAAACCTCGACGATGGTCAAGCGCATAATCGTGATGATATCCGAGGGCGCGTCTTTGAAGAATCTGCTCGTTTTGGTGTACAACAACGCTGCCGCGGACGAACTCAAAGAAAGACTGCATCAGGAGCTTTTCAAGGCGGCGTGTTCGTCAACGGGTGAAAAGCGCGACAGATTCAGACGCGAAATAGACGAACTGCCGTTTTGCCATATCTGCACCATACACGCGTTTTGCCAGTCGCTCATAAGAGAGAACTTCGACAGACTCGGCATATCTCCCACATTCGAGGTGCTTGACGAAACGAGGCATGCCGTGTACATGAACAAGGCTCTCGACGACGTGATTGCCGCCTACACCGCAAACGGCGACGAAACTTTCTGCGAACTCGCCGACATATTCTCACAGTCGAGAAAGGAAGAGAATCTGAAAAGCAATATCGTCAGATTTTACTCTCTTATCGAAATTCAACCGGACAAGGAAGATTTCAAAAGATGCGTTGCCGAGTGTTACGACTCCTATAAAAACAGCAAATTTTTCAAAATTTTAGAGAGATATTACAAATCATTTTTTGCAAAAGCGAAGCAGGCGCTTGCGCCCGTAGGGTTGCAACTGGAAACTATTGCGCCGACGTCCAAATACGTTCAAAGCGTCAAAGCGGCAACGTGTTTTTGCGACGAGATAGAAAGAGAGAATAATCTCTTTGCTATGTGCGCGATTGCAAGCAAGTATACCAAGCCTCGCGCCACGATAAGTCCCAAGGCAACCGACGACGAAAGATTACTCACGGGCTACGTCAAGGATTATCTCAAACAGTTTCATGACGTAATCGACGAGATGAAAGAACTTTGCGAGAGGCAAGACGCTCTTCAAAAGTCGCACGAGCAAAACGCAAAGTACGTCAAAAAACTCGTTGAAGTTGCCGACGAATTTTCAAAGGAACTCGAAAAACTTAAGCAAGAGGACAACGTTCTTTCGTTTGAGGACTTACAACACAAGGCGCTCGAACTTTTGTCGGACGAGGAATGCGCGCAAAACTACGACTTCGACGCCGTATTCGTTGACGAGTATCAGGACGTCAATCCCACGCAGGAAGCAATCATCCGCAAACTCGTCAAAGGAGAGTGCTTTATGGTGGGTGACGTGAAGCAAAGCATATACGGCTTCCGTCTTGCCGATCCTGCGATTTTCCTTTCGAGACAAAGCGAGTATTCCAACGGCGCAAAGGAAGGCACGAACATATTTTTCAACCGCAATTTCAGAAGTGCGTTCGGCATACTCAGTTTCGTCAACGGCGTATTCGACAGCGCAATGACGCAAGACAGCGCGGACGTTGACTACAAAAAGGACGCGCGCTTTGAATTGAAAGACGTACCTCCCGTGCGATTGGAAGGCGTATCGCCCGAGGGCTACGTTCAAGTGCATCTTTTCGTCAAGCAAAAGAGCGAAACGGCGCCGTCAACGGGATTGTACGATATAGAAAAGGATGAGGTAGATTCCGACGAAATCGGAAGCGGACAAGAAGGAGTTTTCATTGCAAACGAAATTCAAAAACTCGTCGGAAAGGCAAAGGGTGACGGAAAGTATATCGGATACGGAGATATCGCGCTTCTTTTCCGTTCTCGCTCGACGGGCGCGAAGGAAATCGTGAAAACTCTCAAATCGAAGGGAATCCCTGTCAACGAGGGCGCTTTCGGGAAATCGGCTTCTTTGCCCGAAAGGGAACTCGTGGCGTTTTTGCGAGTCCTCGACAATCCGAGACAAGACGTGCCTTTTGCGGGGTATTTGCTGTCATATTTCGGCGGCTACGACGAGAGTGAACTTGCGTCTATCGCCGCAGAAGAGGGTGATTGCCTTTACGACAAGTTTGTGCTTACGGCGTATTCGGGCAACTCCTCGCCGCTTGCCGACAAGGCGCAATCCACGCTTAGAATCCTTGACGATTACAGGCTCAAAGCAAGTTTCGAGAGCGTGAAGGAACTTATGCGCGCAATAGTTTCGGATTATTGTTACGACGCATATCTTATGAAGTCGGGAGAGGGCGACGCAAACGGACTCAAAGCCTTCATCGAAAGTCCCGACGACGAAACGTCGCTCGGAAAGTTCCTCAAAGACTATTGCGAGAGCGACGGCTCCGACGGCGGAGCAACCGGCGGCGACAGAGTGGTCGTATCCACTTTCCACGGATACAAAGGGCTTGAAAATCCCGTCGTGTTCGTTGCCGATACGGCGTTTGGATTCAACTACGAGGCGTGCTCTGGCGATCTTATCCTCACGGGTAAGGGTATGAGCGGCGACGATTCCAACAACAAAGGGCTCGTGGGAATGAACGCTTTTGATTTTGAAAACAAAACCAAAAACTCGACGACTCTTTCAAAACTTGCCGTGTCCAAGTGTATAAAGGACAATCAACTCAAAGAGGAAATCAGACTCTTTTACGTCGCGCTTACGAGAGCGAAACAACTCATGTACGTCACGGCAACGGTGAGCGAGGCAAAGAGTGCGGGATTCGGAATCACCGCAAAACTTTCGGGCGCAGGTTGCGATCTCGATTTCATATCGTCCGCGGTTTTCGACGGTACGGTGAAGTGTATGCCGATAAGGCACTATGCCGACGGCGAGCAGATTTGCGACGTTGCAAGCGAGAGATTGCAACTCAGATCCGACGAGCAACTCGTCGGCATTATCAAGCAGGCGCAGTCGTTTGAATATCCTTTCAAGCAGGCGACTTCGCTTGCGATGAAGTACAGCGTTTCCGCGCTCGACAGCGCAGACGACGACGCGGTGCAAGTGTTCGAAGAGGCGGCAAAACGCGGCACGGCATACCACAAAGTAATGCAATATATCGACTATTTTTCGCAGAATCAGAGCGAAGTCGAGGAGCAAATGAACGCACTCGTAAAACGCAATATTCTCACGAAAGAGGAGCGAGATTGCGTGAATGCAAAGGATATAACGAGATGCCTTTCAAGCGATATTATGCAAATAGCAAGAGAAGCGGAAAGGCACAACAAGTGCCATAGAGAACAATCTTTTATGATGTACAAAAAGGCAAACGAGGTCAGCGACGATTTCGCTTCTGACGACAGAGTGCTCGTTCAAGGTGTCATAGACTTGTTTATCGACGGCGAAAAGAAGATTATCGTAGACTTCAAAACGTCGTCTTTGAGCGATGAAAAAACCGTTGAAAAGTACAAAAAACAACTTTATCTGTACAAATCGGCAGTTGAAAGTGCCACTCGTGCAAAAGTCGATCAGGTTTTGTTATACTCTTTCGCAACGGGGAAAACCTTGATTTTATAAGACTCGAAAAAGACGATTCACAAAGACCCGAACGTCAAACGCGGCGTGGTCGGGTCTTTCGTTTTTTTACAAAAAAAATTCAAATGTTTGAAAAATATCCTTGATTTTTATATGCGCGCTATGTATAATTATATAGATATTTCATAAAGTTATCGACGCACGCATCGATATACGCATCGATAATCTGAAACGGAGGACAATCGTGGAATTTTTCGAAAAGGCGTTTGCTTGGCTTGCGGAAGTGTCGCAAAAACTTCCCAAAGTCGACACGAATCTGTTTTTCATCGTCGTATTGGCGGTGATTGCCGGTTTGGGCGTCGTTATTGCTTTCACATTGCTCGGTTCAAGAGCACGCAAGTTGTTCCTTTCAAGCAGAAAAATCAGAAAATATCTTGCAAACGTCGATGCCGTTGACGACGACAACGTCAGCGATTTTACCGCTCATTGTTTTTCCAAAAAAACGCCGCAAGCCCTTCGTGACGCATGGGTGCAATATCTCGGCGTTCGTTTCGGATATCCCAGCGACATAGTCAGCGACTCCGCGGTTTACGACAAGTTCGTCAAAAAGAACAAAGACGTACGCTCGGGCATTTTCCTCGGCGTATCCCTCGTGTTGCTCGGTCTGTTCTCGTTTTGGGGCTACGGGATTCTCTCCGCACCCGAAATGGGCACGGTACACCTTGCCGCGCTCGTGCTTATCGGCGCGCTTTATCTCGTTCTCGTCATCCTTTGCCGCAAGCAAAACCAAAGATGCCTCGAAACCTTCGACGCAATGCAAGAGGATCTCGACGCAAAGGTGAATTTGCAGATCGAAAGCAACTACGCCACGGATTCCTCTCCGCTTCAGGAACTCAACTCTCTGGTTGAGGAAATCATTGCGCGCAACACCGCAAAAGCAGTGGATATCGACGACGAGAACGAGCAAACTCCCATCGAGGCGCTTATCGAGCAGAAGATGCTCGAGCAAGACGAACTCGACGAGATACAACAAGACGACGAAGATTCATCCGCTCAAACCGAAGAGCAAGTGCTTGAACCGGTTGTTGAAGAAGAAACGCAAGACGAACAAGATGAGCAAGATTCCGACGAGCAAATCGGCATAAACGATATTTTGCAAGAGCAAGAGGCTTCGGAAGAGGAACAAAACGTTGAAGAACCCGCTCCGAATAACGCAGACGAAACGGCAAAAGAAGAAGAGCAAGAAACAGCCGAAGATGCGGACGCTCAAAGCGAGCAAGAAGAAAACGAATCTCTCGAAGAAGTTCCCGTTGAGGACGAAGATATAGACGAAGAGGCTTTGGACGAAACTCCCGTCGAAGAGGATACTCAAGTCGAAGATACGACCGATGACGAAAATCTTGAAGAGGGAACCGAGTCCGTTCAAGAGGAATCTCCCGAAGAAGATAATCAAGACGATAATCAAATCGAACAAGAGCCTCAGGCGGATAACGTTATAGAGGAAGCCCCCCAAGACGAACAAGAATACTTCCAAGCGCAAGACAACGACGAAAGCGACGAGCAAATCGCAGAGCAACAAGAGGAAGTTGAGGACGAGCAAAACGTCGAGGACGAGAATCGAGAGCAGAGCGATTTCGAAGCAGAAGAGGAATCGGCCGAATCGGAAGAAACAGCGGAAGAGAATCCTCAAACCGACGAATCCGACGATAACGTAGAACAAGAACAGTCGGAAGAAGTTGCCGAAGAAGAGGAAGAAAAGCCCGAGAATCCCGAAGAAGTCGCTTCCGAGCAAGAGTCGAACGAAGAGGAGAATTCCGACGAAGATGAAAACTCCGATGACGAAGATGAAAACTCCAAAGACGAAGAGATAGACGGCGAGGAAGAATCCGAGGATTCCGAAACAGAGGACGAGCCTGAAGTGGTTTACGTCGTTGACGGCGACGAAGACGAGGAAGAACACGTCAAACCTGCCAAACTCGTCAAATTGCCCAATCTGGTGGACTATATGCTGTCCAAGAATATGCCCAAAGCGATGAAGATTCAGATCGCGACTATGCTTATAGGCACGTACAACAAGTTCAAAGACAGCAAAGAAGATCGCAAAATCGTCATACAGTGTTTGACGAAGGTTATGCGCGATTTGCAAAACAACAAATAAAAACAATGTCGGGGAAATTGTGAGCCGACGCAAATAAAAAAATATATTGCGAGGATTGTAAAGATGTTTGGAAAGAAGAAAAAGAAACTCGAAGCAGAACGCCATGAAGAAGAATTGCGCTTGCAACAAGAGCAACTGAAGCAGCAACAGACCGCTGCGCAGCAGGCTCAAAAGCAAGAGGGAAAAATCTTCCTTGAAAGCGAACTCATCGACGACGAAGAAGAGGATAACGCGCTTCCCAAAGAGTACGAAGCAATCGCCTATATTCTCAAGCAAGAGCAGGGCGAGGATCTCGTTGCAAAGCCCGTTGACGACGAACCCGTTCAATCCGAACAAAAACCAGAGGCAATCGAGGAAGTCAAACCGCAAGAGCAAGTTCTCGAACCTGTAGCCGAACCTGCCCCAGAGCCCGCTCAACTCGAAGAAGTCGCTCAAGAGGAAACTCTCGAAGAAGTTCCCGTTCAAGAGCCGGAAGAGGAAAGCGAAGAGCTCGAGGAAGCGGAAGAGGAAGAAACGGAAGAAGAATCCGACGACTCCGAAGAAGAACTCGAAGAGGCAGACCAAACCGAAGAGGGAGAACAAGAACAACAAGAAGAAGTCGTATACGTCGTTGACGGTCCGAGCGAGGACGACGACGAACTCGTCAAGCCCGCAAAACTCGTCAAACTTCCCAATCTCGTGGACTATATGCTTTCTCAAAATATGTCAAAGCAAATGAAGATAAACATTGCGACTTTGTTGCTCAGCACCTACAACAAATACAAGGATATTCCGGCGGAAAAGAAGATTGTCATTCAATGTATGGCAAAAGTTATGAAATCACTCATTCAAGGTTGATAGAATATCGATTTTTGCAAAAACACAATCAAAAAAACGGAAGCAAATCGCTTCCGTTTTTCTATTGCTATGTTTTGAACAGAATATGCGATTTTTCGCATATCTAACGGCACTTTTTTATTTGAGCATCTTCTTTTTGATAAACACGATAATCAGTGCGATGCAGATGAGCACGTTTATGCCCACGACAACCCAGAATCCCCACAGTTTGCCCTCAAAAGGCACGCCCGTATTCATGCCCCAAAGCGCCGCGATCATAGCAGGCGTGTCCACGAGCAACGTAAGGACGGTGAGCGTTTTCATAACTACGTTGAGGTTGTTTGAAATTATAGAGGCGTAGGTGTCCATCGTGCCGCTCAAAATGTCACGATAAATGTTGGACATTTCGATTGCCTGTCTGTTTTCGATGAGCACGTCGTCCCACAAATCGTCGTCCTCTTCAAAGAATTTCACAAGGCGCGGGAACTTGTCGAGAACGGCGGTGTTGGCACGCAGCGAAGTTGAGAAGTAAACGAGGGATTTTTCAAGCGAAAGCATTTCGATAAGACCTTCGTTTTTCATTGCCTTTTCGAGTTCTGCCTGAACGCGTTGGCTCGCCCTGTCGATTTGTTTGAGGTATTGCAAATATTTTTTTGCAATGACGTATTGAAGTTGAAGCACGAAACGGGTGCGTTTGTGGATGTTGAAATCCTTGACGTAACGTCCTGCCATAAGGTCGTTGATTATGGACGTTTCGTTGAGGCAAACGGTGACTATCGTGCTGTCCGTCGTGATGCAACCGAAAGGCAGAGTGGCGTAGGTATACCTGTCGTCGTCCTCTTCCGTGATCGGAATGTCGGTGACTGCCATGAGAATTCCGTCCTCTTTTTCACAGTGAGCGCGCTCTTCGGAGTCCAACGCCGCTTTGACGTAATCCTCGGGAATTTTGCACGAAGAACACACCAACTCGATTTCCTTGTCGGTGGGGTTGGACATATGAATCCATTGCTCGGTGAAATCGTAGCCCTCGACGATGAGTTCGGGGTCGACTTCGATGACGGATTTGTTGATTTTTTTGTAGACTTGAATCATTTTGTCCTCCAAGGGCATAGCGGTACGCGCCACGCCGGAGAACCCGAAACGTGTGCGTATTTAGCGGAGATGTTGACTACTTCGAGGGTCAGCGTCCATATAAATTGCACCTCTAAAAATATTTGATAAACAAAGTTTAGCAAAAAAAAACGCTGTGCGCAACTCATTTTGAAAATGATTTGTATTTTTTCGCTCTTTGAGCGGAGTTAATATA
>JBNMJA010000053.1:0-9675 GCA_050873585.1 Bacillota bacterium
GATTGAAATAGTCGGCTCGCAACTTAATGTCGGTTACTCTCCAAACACTGTCAAAAAACTGACCGTCGTCGACGAGAACGGAAACGAAGTAAAACTTGAAAATTATAGCATAAACATTATCGAAGGCACGCTCGAAGTCACTCCGCGCCCGATTTGGGTCAAGAGCGCAAGCGCAAGCAGAGTTTACGACGGCACGGCTCTTTCAAACGAACACTTTGAGTATGAGCATTTCAACGCGTCGGGTAGCGGTCTTGTAAATGAACACGAAATCGATGTTATCATAACCGTGTCGATTACGGACGTATCGTCCACTCGCAACACAATCGACAGCGTTATCATCAAGGATAGCGACGGAAACCTCGTTACCGGAAATTACGAGATAACCAAAGACGAGGGCACACTCGAAGTCACCAAACGCCCGATCAAGATAACCACCGCAAGTGCAAGTAAGGTCTACGACGGCACGCCGCTTATCAAAAAAGACGGCTACAGCGTTGAAAAGTCCGATACGGCAAACACTCGCGGACTTGTTGGCGGTCACACGTACGAGCTGAATTTCACTGCCGAAGCAATAAATTACGGAATCGTCGAAAACGCTGTTTCCGTCACCATACTCGATGCAAGCGGAAATAACGTCACGCGCAACTACGATTACGTAAGCGATCTAGAATTCGGACTTCTTGAAATCAAGCAAAGACCGATATGGTTCATGAGCGGAAGCGCAAGCAAGGTTTACGACGCTATAGCTCTCAGATGCGACGTGTTCGATTACGAACATTTCCATGCCGAAACCGACAGCGGACTTCTTGACGGACACAACGTGTTCCACACGCTCGGTTCTTCGCGCACCGATGCAGGCGAGACGAGCAACGCCATCACCGAGTATTCAATCAGGACGAACGACGGAGATGACGTCACGTACAACTACGAGATTTCGCTCAGAGAAGGCACTCTCACCGTTTCTCCGCGCCCGATTTGGGTCAAGAGTGCAAGCGACAGCAAAGTCTACGACGGCACGGCTCTTTCAAACGCCGGCTTTGACTATGAGTTTTTCAACGAATCGGACAAGAGAGGACTTCTCACCATCCACGATATCGAGGTTGTCATCACGAAGTCCATAATCAACGCAGGCAGCGTAGAAAATTCGATTGACAGTATTCTCATCACCGATGCGAACGGAAAATCCGTAATTGGCAATTACGACATATCGATCAAGTTGGGTTGGTTGACCGTCAAACAGATAGAGTTGGAGATAGCCACCGAAGGTGCGGAGAAGTTCTACGACGGCACGCCTTTGACGCACGAAAAATACAATTATACATTCCTCAACGCTCCCGGATTTGTTGCAGGACACCATATCGTCGGAATCAGATTTACAGGCACACAGACGATAGCCGATTCTTCGCAAAATACGATTGCAGAGGACGAAGTGAAGATTCTCGACGGCGCAGGCAACGATGTCACCGAAAACTACAACATTATGTATCGATACGGTGAACTCATCGTCAACAAGCGTCCGATAGGCATTATTCCCGACGGAGCGAGCAAGGTTTACGACGGCACGCCGCTCACCAACCAAACCTACAAGGTTTCGGATTGCGACTACGGCAAAGACGGTGGTCTTGCGCCGAGTCAATACATAGCAAGAATTCGTTTCATCGGCGAAATAACGGAAGTCGGCACGGATTATGCGAGGTTAGACGTTGAATATCTTGCCATTTACGATCAAAACGGCAACGACACAACGCGCAACTACGCAGTGTACACCGAAGACGGCACGCTCGAAGTTATGCCGATCGAGTTGGAGATCGTCACCGAAGGTGCGGAAAAAGTCTACGACGGCACGCCGTTGACGAACGAGCGCTACAATTATTCTTTCCTCAATGCTCTCGGATTTGTCGCAGACCACCGTCTTGACGGAATCAGATTTACAGGTTTGCAAACGGACGCCTATTCGTCTCTGAATACGATTGCGGAAGACGAGGTGAAAATCCTTGACGGCGCAGGCAACGACGTAACCAAGAATTATAGAATCTCGTATAAATACGGCGAACTCATCGTCACGCCTCGTCCGATAACTATAATCACCGATAGCGCATCCAAAGTCTACGACGGCACCCCGCTTTCAAAAGGCAAGTATACCGTTGAACACTCCGACGGAGAAACCCCGAGAGGACTTTTGGAAGGTCACACTCTTACTCTCAGTCTTAACACGGTACTTATCGGCGTTGACAGAAAGGATAACGACGTCACCGATCTTCGCATAGTCGATGCAAACGGCAACGACGTCACAGACAATTATGCACCCGAGTATCAATTCGGCACACTTGAAATCACGCCACGCCCCGTATGGATATCGAGCGGCACTTCGGAGAAGGTCTATGACGGCACTCCGCTCAGAAACGGTGCGATTGAGTCCGAGTCGTGCAATGCCGACAACACTAGAGGGCTCGTTAGCGGACATAGGTTTGACGTTGCGCTCAACAAGTCGATTACGGACGTCGGAAGCATTCGCAATGAATTTGACCACGTGATCATCAGAGATGCCGACGGCAACGACGTCACGGGCAACTACGATTTAATCAAACTCGAAGGCACGCTGACCGTAACGCCGATAGATTTGATGATAGTCACAGAAGGCGCAGAGAAATTCTACGACGGCACGCCGTTGACAAACGACAAATACAAAATCTTTTTCCAAAATGCCACTGATTTCGTTGAAGGGCATTATATCGTCATGCAAGTCATCGGTTCGCAGACGATAGTCGGTTCGTCTCCCAATGCGATTGACGAGAGCGGAGTAAAGATTTTCGACGGCGCAGGAGGCGACGTCACCAAAAACTACAATATTACGTATCGATACGGCGAACTCATCGTCAATAAGCGCCCGATCGGCATCAATCCTAACGGAGCAGAGAAGGTATACGACGGCACGCCGCTCACCAATCCCGACGACGCGTACACGATTTCCAATTGCGGCTACGGCGACAACGGAGGACTTGCTCCCGATCAATACGTGGCAACCGTGTCGTTTGACGGTTGGATAATCAACGTAGGCACTGTGCCGACGACGTTGAATTTTGAATCGCTCTCCATATGCGATCAAGACGGCAACGACGTCACTGAAAATTACGAGGTAACGTCCGTTCCCGGCACTTTGACCGTGAAACCTCGCAAGTTGCAGATCGTCGTTGACGATGCAAGCAAAGAGTACGACGGCACACCGCTTGAGCCTACTCCGGGTGGCTTTACCGTCACGGAGGATGAAAACGGCGGACTCGTTCCGGGACAGAATATTTCGGAGATAGAACTCGGTGGCGAGCAACTCAAACCGGGCAGTTCACCCTCAACGGTTATTCCGGGATCTATCAAGATCACCGACGGCAGCGGCGTCGACGTCACCGGCAATTACGATATCGAAATCGTAGACGGCACGTTGACGGTTGAAAGAGCGGGAGGCCTCGACACGTCGGGCGGCATAGGCGGCGGCGGACAACCCGGGCCGGGTGAGTTCGGCGACGATATCCAAGTCGTACTTCACGTGAAGTCCGAAACGTCGGGAAGCATATATCTCAAGATAAAGTCTTTCGGCAACTACGACGGAAAGGGCTGGAGCGATGCGGTAGAATACGGAAAAACACTCGTAGAATCCTTTGGATTCGATTATTTGACGGGCAGTGCGCTTAAAAAGGCAGGTATCAAGGATTACGGCATAGAGATCAGGTCCGAAACCATGCAATATTTCTTGCCGTACTATTTGTCTATGGCAGACGGCTCGTATGACATTCAAAGCAGTGACGTCGAGTATTTCGGCGATCCGCTCGAAACGTATTCGCTCAAGTATTACAGTGCGTTCGTGAGCCAGATTTCGACTCTTTCGGGAGTGAAAGACGCTTGCGTCTACACCGAGCAGGAAGCGGCATACAGAGATTTCGTCTACAAAAACTATCTCGGCGTGCCGACTGACACCAAAGAGTATCTGCAAAAGCTTATAGACAAGAACAAAAAGACGTTCACGACCGGAAATATCTACGAAGCGGTTGCAAATTTCATCCAAAACGCCGCCGAGTACGATCTCGATTATGACAGAGCGATGGACAAAGAGAAAGACATAGTCCTTGCGTTCTTGAGAGATTACAAGAAAGGCGTGTGCAGACATTACGCGTCCGCGGCAACGTTGCTGTTCCGTACGTTGGGCATACCTGCAAGGTATTCTATCGGCTACGTCGGACAGACCGATGCGAACGAATGGATTGACATCACCAATCAGCAAGGCCACGCATGGGTTGAGGTCTATATTGACGGCGTAGGCTGGGCGCAAGTGGAAGTTACGGGCGGAGGCCCTGGAAGCGGCAACGGCAACGGAAACGGTTCGGGATTCGGCGGATCGGGCAATATCGGCGAAGGCGAGTTGGAGGACAAAGATCCCAAAGACGTAACCATCCAAGTAAAACCTGCTCGTATCGGCAAAGCCTACGACGGTACGCCGCTCTACGCACAAAACACGATCGAAAGAAACGATACACTTCAAATGTTGCTCTCAAAAGGCTACTCATACAGAGTGAAAGTCGAGGGCAGTCAAACCGACGTAGGAATCGGCACAAGCAGGATCACGGAATTCAAATTGCTTGATCCCAACGGCAACGACGTCACCGAGGGCAACGGCTTTATAATCGTGCGGAACGAGGGTGAAATCGTGATAAAAGAAAAGCACGTCAGAGTGTTCTTGTATCCGATCAGCAAGACTTACGATGGAAAGCCGCTTTCGTTTGAAGCAAACGGAATGAAACTTTATTACTTCGTTGACATTAAGAACGAGCAGATCAAGGACGATATAACGATTGATTTCACTCTCAAGCCGGTCGTAAACGCAGGCGTATACAAAGCCGAGGATATCGGACTTGAAAGCTACACCGTGCGCGACGCAAACGGCAACGACGTCACGGCAAACTATTACGTCGATACAACGGGCGGCACCAGCACGATCAAAAAACGCACCATAGATATAACGGCGGACAGCGCAACCAAGGTTTACGACGGCAAGGAACTCACCAACGATTCATATCACCTTTCGGGCAAAGGACTTGTCGAAGGCGATGTATTGGAAGTGCTCATCGAAGGCTCGATCACCGACGTAGGCTCAATCGCCAACGTGGTCAAAGGCGTGCGTATCACCGATGCCGACGGCAACAACGTATCGGACAATTATCAGATCACAGGCAAGTGGGGCACGTTGACCGTCACCAAACCCAAAAATTAGTTTAGACATTGTCAATCAATCCAAAAAAATCCTGTTCTCAAGCGGGATTTTTTTTGTTGCGATCAATCAATATAAAACAGTTTAAAATAAAACGGCAAAGAAATTCCGCAAACGGTTGACATTTTTTTTAGATAACAATATAATAACTATGCTTGAAAGAGAGCCTATCCTATGTAGCATTAGCCCAGCTGGATAGAGCGTCTGGCTACGGACCAGAAGGTCAGGGGTTCGAATCCCTTATGCTACGCCAATAATGCACAAGATGATTTCATCGTCTTGTGCATTATTTTTGTAATAAGGGATTCGAACGGGCGGAACAGCAAACAATCCTGTGAATTGTTTGCCTGCCCCGGCGTGATAGCGCAAACCTTCGCAAAAGTTGTGCGAATATGCTAGTATGACTGTGCTGTACGGGAAAGAAGCATAGGTTAAGCGGAGCGAATCCCGTCCACGTTCAAAGTGCATGCTTATCCCGCGCCCTGACCGGTCAGGCTGCACGCGATTGACCTTCGGTAGCAATCGCTGTAAGGCGAATCCCTTATGCTACGCCAAGAACAAATAATACGAACTCACAAAACGAGTTCGTATTATTTTTTACAAAAGATTTCTTTGCAACTAGATTTTATCTATAAAGTTAACGTATCATTTCGTCTTTTCAAAATCCTGCAACAAGCCGTTGATTCCGTTGAAAGAGAGGGTGGCAACGATCTTTGCCATATCGTCGATAGAGTGTTCTCTTGAGGAGTTAAACCAGTGTTGGAAGACGGTGAACATACCCGACACCACGAAATCAAGTACGATATCGAGCGTAGCGTCGTCGAGGAGCGTGTATTGCGAAATCACTTCTTTTGCTCTCGTTTTTAGCGATTTGAACAGTTTAGATACAAGATTAGAGTTGCTTTCAATGGAAATCAGATGCTGATAGAAGTCCAAATTGCTGTTGATGATGCGAGTGAGCGCCTCGAACATAGAGTAAGGGTTGTGCAGCAATTCATTGATATTCGTGTCGCGCAGCACTTGCTCGAAACTGTCGATAATGCTGTTTTCGATCTCGCCCGTCAGGTCGTAAATTCCGTTGTAGTAGTTATAAAACGTCTTACGGTTAATATCCGCTTTGTCGGCGATATCTTTGATGGTGATATCGTTGATATTCTTTTCGGAAAGCAATTCCGCAAACGCGCGATAGATTGCTTTTTTGGTTTTTGCTATTCTTCTGTCCACTTTTTTCTGTTCCATATCCGATACTATTTTCGACGATTCGGAGGCATAATACACTAAAAGGTCTTGAAATGTGTATCAACTGCCGATATTGCGCAATAAAGGCTTCCGAAACGACGAAAAAATCCTTGTGATTTTTCTTGATTGTATTATAATACACATATGAGGCATAAGTCAAGATTATTACATAAATCTTTTGCCGTTATAAGCGAGGAAAATTCGGAGATAAATATCAACGGAGAGGATATGAAATGAAAGTAGCAATAGTAATAGACATTTTTCACGACAAAGGCAACGGCACGTCGATGTCGGCAAGGCATTTGGTGGAAAATCTTGTCGAGAGGGGAGTCGAAGTCAAAGTGCTTTGCGACAACGCAGGGCAGAAAACCGAAACGATTCAAGGTGTTGAATTCGTCACTTTCCCCATACAGCAAATCCCCATATATCAAAAAGTCATCGAGCAGCAACACGCATGGCTGGCGTCGCCCAACGACGCAAGAATCAAAGAGGCGCTCAAAGACGTGGATTTGGTGCATATTTATATGCCTTTTGCGCTCGGCACGCACTGCGCGCGCATAGCGCACGAACTCGGCATACCCGTGCTCGGTTGCTATCACGTTTCCGCGGAGAATATCACGTTCAACGCAAAGATGAAATACATTCCCGGCGCAACCCCCGCAATGTATCAACTTCTCAAGGTCTACCACTACAAACCCGAGTGGATCAACAACATACATTGTCCGTCGAGGTGCATTGCCTCAACGCTTATGGGGCATCTGTACAACCAGAACTTGCACGTCATATCCAACGGCTACGATCCTGCTTTCAAGCCGATAGAGAACGTCGCGATACCCGAGGGATGCGAGGACAGAATCATCGTTACGAGCGTAGGCAGGCTCACGGAAGAGAAACGACAGGATTTGATCATCAAAGCGGTTGCAAAGAGCAAATACCGCAATAGAATCACGCTTTTCCTTGCAGGCAAAGGTCCCAAGCAAGAGGAATACGAAACTCTCGCCAAGGATTTGCAAGTGGATTTGCGCATAGTGTTCCTTTCTCAATCCGAACTTGTCAACTTGCTCAACGCGTCCTATCTGTTCGTGCAGGCAAGCGACGTAGAAACCGAGTCGATAGCGTGCTTAGAGGCGATTGCGTGCGGCACTGTTCCCGTAATATCCGACGCAAAAATGTGTGCGACCAAGCAGTTTGCCCTCACACCTCAATCCACGTTCAGAAAGGGCAGTGCGTATTCGCTCGCAACGATGATGGATTTTTGGATTGCCAACCGCAAAGCGCACGACGAAATGAAGCCGAAATACGGTGAATTTGCCGAAAAATTCAGCCTTGACAAGTGCATAAATTATATGTTCGAGTTGTACGAGTTCTTGCTTACGGACGACAAGAGCAAATATATCGTCAAGGACTACAACAATCCTATGACGTTTGAACTCGATCGTGACGAGTTGGGACTTATATCTCCCAAGCACAACCAATTCCACAAGTTGAACCGCCAGAGAAGATATATGGAAAAGTTTTAGTTTTTGCAGATGCAATATCACTTGCGCACAGCGCAAATATCACTGCGACAAAGTCGCAATATAACTGCACGAAGTGCAATATAACTTTTTGGCATTGGAAACAAAATAAAAAAAGCGGATATCTATCCGCTTTTTTTCAATATTCACTGATTTTATTTCAACTGTCCTAATCCAATTGAATAGCCTTGCGCTTTTCCGAGTTCTTTTGCGCTCTTTTTGTCGAGAAGTTCCACGCAACGTATAAACGTGCAGATTTGCTCGCAAGCGAGAGCGGAGTTATATTTGTCCATATGGTGATTGTCCGCAATCGAGCAAAGGTAATCGGGAGCGGTGACGAGAGCGATTTCGGGGATACGCTTGTTGAAGAGAGGTTGACCTTCTCCGAAGTGGAGCATATTGTGACCGCGAAGTGTCATCGTACGCACCGTATCTCGCTCTTTTATTGCTTGATAGTACACGTCGTCAACGGTTTTGTTGCCCGTATACACGATTTCGACGTCCACGGGATTGGTCTGCGTATACACGCCGTCAACGTCTTTCCATTCGGTGCAACCGAGATGCTCGACCGCACAGCCTGCCACTGCTTTCAGCCCGCCTTTTTTGCCTTTCCACACCTGTTTGTTGTCTGCAAGGAAGCGAGAAGTTGCCTGATCCGTACCCGTACGGAAATTCGGCAAACGGAAGTGTCCCGTCACGAACGCAAACACGAGATTCCTGTCGGTGGGATGTTCTTTGAAGTATTCCATCATGCGCAAGAGTCCGATGGCGCCGTTTTCCTCGCAGAAGTTGCAACCGTCGGTATGCGTGTTGACGATGATAGCCTCGTTTGTTTGTTTTTTGCCTTTGATGACGGTGTAGAAGGATTGCGTTTTAGCGTCCTCGAGCGTGCCCGTGAGCTTGAGCGTTGCGCTCTTTTTTGCTTTTGCGGCTTCGAGCACGACTTTACCGTCCGTTTGATTGACCCACACCATAGGCACTTTAAGGTAGTGCAGAATGAAGTTTAGCACTTGACCCTCGACCATTTGGTCGGACATATCTTCCCATATGCAAATCATACCTTTCATACCCGAGAGTTGCGCCGCCCAGAATGTGAGCAAAGTCTTGACGAAAGAGGTGCTGACAGGACCTCTGTAACTTTTTTCGATTTCGAGGTCGCTCGGCAGGGATTTACGCTTGTCGAAAGCGATTTTACTGCTGATTTTTGAGAGGTTTTTTATATGGCAAACGGCGATTTTTCCTCTTGCTCTTTGAAAACCGAGCGGATGATTTCCCACGACCACGAGTTTGCCCGTAACGCCGTTTTCACCCGTAAGACCGCTGTAGGGGAAGGGAGATGAAACGTGCACGTCCTTTCCGTCAATCACGAGGGAGCAGTCCTTTGCTTGCCAACGCTTGAAAGTATACGGCGTGACGTGAGTGTCGAAGCCCAAATCCTTGATTTGCGCCTTAATCCATTCGCAGAACTCGTTTTGCGCGTCCGTACCCGTAAGGCGGATTCCGAAAGCGTTCATCGTATTCATATCGTCGTCAACTCTTTTGGGGTCGAAAAACTTTGTTACGTCCATAATTTTCTCCTTGTATATCTCATTGTAAATTGCAATTGATACGAATGTATCGATTGATTCAATTGTAACACATTTGTCGGATATGTCAATGCGC
>JBNMJA010000054.1:0-9608 GCA_050873585.1 Bacillota bacterium
CTCCATATCCGCTCTGGCAACGCGCTCGAATCCGTCCTCTCCCACCGCTCTGAACGCCGAAATAATCCCGACGGCAATGCCGAGAGCGAATATCACGACGGCGCAAATAATCACCTTTTTGTTGTCGGAAACGAAGGATCTAAGAGAAGATAAAAAAGATTTTGCCCGCAAATAACCTTGCATATATAAAAGATATGAACGCCGCGCACGGATATGACAAAAAGTGCGATAATCAGCGGACATACTTTGCTATTTGCCAAATAAAACGCCTGCGGAAATGATAGCATATGCTCGTGAAAGAAAACGAAATAAAAACCAAAGAGTATCTTCTCAAACTCGGATTTCAGCCAAACCTAAAAGGATACAGACTCCTTTCGAGACTCATATGCTACGCACTTGACGGCGTTGATATTCTGCCGCTCAAGTATAAGGGATACGAATCTCTCTCCTCGGATTTCGACGCTTCAAAAGCAAGCGTGGAAAAGGATATTCAAAATGCGATATCGTCCGCGTTTTTGCGAGGAAACGTTGACGTGTTGTACTCGGAATTTGGCGAAACACTTGACGAAAACAAAGGCAAACCTACAAACAAACAGTTCGTTCTTACTGTGCTTGAAAGAATAAAATAATCAAATTTGGCGCATTAGAATGCTCGTTTTGAACGAAACAACAAAAATCGTAACTATAAAAAAGAGCGAGCGGACATAAGTCCGCCCTATATCAACGTCACTCTTTTCAGGCGACGGGTTTGATTACGCAGCAAGTTTAAGATCTTCGGTGTCGAGCGCACAGTCTATGCTTTGCGCTTTTTCATACATAAATCTCGAATGAACGGCGTATCCTCTCGTCGGATCTTGCACGAATACGTGTGTGATTGCGCCTATGAGAACACCGTCTTGAACGATCGGGCTTCCGCTCATACCTTGCACGATACCGCCCGTTTTTTCAAGCAATTCCTTGTCGCTGACCTTCACGACCATACCTTTTTCGGCAGGTTCGCTCTGCGATACGACTTTGACGATTTCAACTTCGTAAAACTTAGGCGTCGAACCGTCTATCGTCGTCAAAACTTGCGCTTTTCCTATGCGAGCCTCGCCTTTTGCCGCAATTTTGTATAATTTTCCGTCGTATTCACCATCAAACTTACCGTACAATCCGATATCCGTGTTTGCCGAGATACTTCCGATGCTCTTTGAAAATCTGTTTACATCGGCAACGAGTCCTCCTGCTTTTCCTCTCTCACCCTTGACAACGCCGTTTACCGTTGCATTATAAATATTTCCCGTATTAAGTTCTTCAAAAATTCCTTCAACGTCGCTGATTCTGTGACCGAGAGCCGCAAAACTACCATCTGTAGTGACGAACGTGAGCGTTCCCACACCCCCGACGTCCTCTTTCAAGGCAAGTCCGAGTTTATATCTTCCGTCGGATTTATCCTTTGCAAGCACCACTCTGTCGCTATAATCGACGTTTTGATGAGAATATTCGATAGTTACACCGGGAGAAGTCAGTTTTGAAAGAATATCTTTGAGTTTATAAAGAGAATTGACTTTTTCGCCGTTGATCCCCAAAAGCACGTCGCCGCCGCTTATTTTGGAGTTTTTCAAAGGTATAGCCTCACCGCTTGCCGTCTGAACTTTGTCCTTCGACACGACGATAAGGCCTTGGGTTTTTATGCTGATACCGATGGGTTTTCCGCCTATTCTCACGTATTTGTTTGCCGTCGTGTCACACGGAGTGATTTTGTCATATAGCGAATTTTGTTCGTGAATCGTGCCGTTGTGATCAATAGTATTATTGATTTCTACGTTTTTCATAACACTCATATTGCTTATGAGTGCACAAAAAGCGCAAAAAAGTATCATTGCCACAATCAGGGCACACACGCTTTTCTGCGTTTTTATATAGTTTTTTCTATCGTTTGTCTGCATACGCTTATCTTGCGCAAAGACAAAAGTTTATCGCTTGTAAATTTATGTAAAAGAAAAAGCGGACAAAAGTCCGCTCTATCTATTTGTGATTTTCATTTGTAAAAAAGTCTTCTACGTTGTAAATGCAACTATGAAAGAATCTTAATATTTATTCTTCTCTGCTTCGAGAATGTTGCGTGCCATATACACGCCCATAACCGACGCCATCATAAGACCTCTCGTCCAACCGCTGCTGTCGCCGAGGCAATGCAGACCGTGAATTGATGTGTTAAGGTGATCGTCCATCTTGATTTTGTTGCTGTAGAATTTAAGTTCGGGGCTATAAAGCAAGGTTTCGTATCCTGCAAAACCGGGCACGACTTTATCCACTGCCTGTATAAAGTTGATAATGTTAAGCATTGCTCTATACGGCATACCTGCGGTTATATCGCCCGCAACTGCGTCTTTGAGCGTCGGACGAACGTTCGAGAATCCGAGTTCTCTCTGCCAAGTGCGTTTTCCGCTCAATATGTCGCCGTAGCGTTGCACCATAATCTTGCCTGCGCCGAGCATATTGGTGAGTTCACCGACGCGCTGTGCGTACGCAATAGGTTCTTTGAACGGCTCGGTAAAGGAGTGCGAACAAAGAATCGCAAGGTTCGTATTGTCACTCTTCTTTTCCTTGTAACTGTGACCGTTGACGACTGCAAGGTCGTTGTCGTAGTTCTCTTGCGACACGAATCCGCCCGGGTTTTGACAGAAAATACGCACTTTGTTCTTGAACGGTTCGGGATATCCGATGAGTTTCGACTCGTAAAGCACGTCGTTGACCTCTTCCATAATCTCGTTGCGCACTTCCACTCTCACGCCGATATCGACGACGCCGGGAGCGTGCGCGATGTTGTGTTCGGCGCACATTTTTTCGAGCCAGTCGGCGCCGCGGCGACCGGTGGCGATAATGGTTTTTTCTGCATAAATATTCTCTTTGTTGTCGCCTTTGCTGTCTTCGATGCACACGCCTTTGCATACGTCGCCCTCGAGAATGATGTTGTCACACTGTCTGCCGAAGATGAGTTCTACGCCGTTGTCACGCAAATAATTCTCGATTGCAAGGTACAAATCGTGAGCCTTTTCTGTGCCGAGGTGGCGAATGGGACAATCAACGAGTTTCAAGCCTGCCTGAATGGCTTTTTTGCGGATTTCTTTGACTTTTTCCTCGTTTCCCAAACCTTCGATATGCTCGTCTGCACCAAATTCGAGATAGATTCCGTCCGTATAGTCAATAAGTTCCTGCGCTTTGTCCGCACCGATAAGTTGAGGAAGTTCTCCGCCCACTTCATAGGAAAGAGAAAGTTTGCCGTCGGAAAACGCGCCTGCGCCCGAAAAGCCCGTCGTGATATGACAATAAGGCTTGCAATTGCGGCACTCGCCTCCGAAAGTTTTGGGACAAACTCGTTTTTCAACGGGTTGACCTTTTTCGATAATACACATTTTTTTCTTGCTGCCGTTGCGCAAAAGTTCGATTGCGGTAAAGATTCCGGCAGGGCCTGCGCCCACTATGCAAATATCGTATTTTCTCATTTCTACCTCGTATATCGTTATTTTCAAACGAATATAAAATAATACATTATTTTAGATATCATTTTTTGTCGTCGACGAAAGTTTTGCACCCCCGCGACCTGTTGGATTATAATTCTAAAACGCCAATCTGTCAACACATTCGATAGGTTTGAAGAAAATGTTTTTTTCTTTGCAAATAATCGGTTCGCTTCGTCATTTTCGGCTATACGAGTTTTGGTCAAATTCTTTTCGTTTTGAGTATAATTTGAACTTCTGCGTGATACGCGGTTTTGCGAAAACGTTTGCCTGCTTTGTCGATAATTGTCAATTTTTGAGAGGTAACGCCATAAAATATACAACTCGGAGGACGTAAATGGCTTTGGAAAATCTGCTGACTCTCTTGAAAAATCTTATCATATTTTCTTCCTATATGACGGAAAAGAGTTCTTTTCCGAAGCCATTGTCCAAAGAAAAAGAGCAAGAATACCTGATTTTGAGCGCAAAAGGAGACAAAGAAGCAAAAGAAATTCTCGTGAAACACAATTTGCGATTGGTTGCCCATATCGCAAAAAAATACGCGAACTACGGCGACAACGACGAACTCATTTCAATCGGTTCTATCGGGCTTATAAAGGCTATCGAGAGTTTCAAAAGCGACAAGGGCACGTCGCTTGCCACCTACGCTTCGCGCTGTATCGAAAACGAGATCCTGATGACGATGCGCACAAGCAAAAAACACCGCTCCAACGTGTCGCTCAACGAGCCGATAGGCGTTGATAAGGACGGAAACGAACTCGTAATCATGGATATGCTCGAATCCGACCAAAACGTCATCGAGGACGTCGAAAACTCTATAATGATGGAAAAACTGTCCGCAATCACGAAATCCGTGCTTGACGAGCGCGAATATCAGATAATCAAACTCCGCTACGGACTTGAAAACACGGGCGCGCTCACGCAAAGAGAAGTCGCAAAAAAATTCAATATATCTCGCTCTTACGTTTCTCGAATCGAGAAAAAAGCACTCGAAAAAATCAAAAAGTCGGTAAACAAAGACGATTTGGTGTGAATAAACTGCCTTGGAAGCAGGCGAAAAAGCGTGAGATACGACAATATAATTTTGGTCTGACGGTTTGAATTTTTAGAGGATAAATCGTATAAAAAACGCTCTCGTATGAGAGCGTTTTTGTGTATAGTCAACGATGTGCATGCATATAAAATTTGCCACTGTTTAGCGGGATTTTCACTGCAAAATGAAATCCGCTGTGGTGTTGACGGCTGCAAAGATCCGAAGATCAGTCGTTCTTCTTGGTCATCTCTTCTTTGAGTTTGACAAGGCTTTCGATCTCGTCAAGCAAAGTGTTGATATCTTTGAATTGGCGGTGCACGGAAGCGTAACGGACATAAGCCACTTCGTCAATGCTCTTGAGTCCTTCCATAACCATATCGCCGAGTGCCGTTGAGGAAACTTCCTGATCGAGCGAGTTGAGAACTTGACGTTGAATATCCCCTACCAATCTGTCGATCGACGACATTGAAATCGGGCGTTTTTCACACGCTTTCATTATGCCGATTTTGATTTTGTTAAGGTCAAACGCTTGACGAGAGCCGTCTTTTTTGATGACCATAATCGGTGTGGATTCAACCGTTTCGTATGTTGTGAATCGCTTTCCGCAAACGACGCATTCTCTGCGACGACGGATCGAAGTGCCGTCCTCGTTTTGTCTGGAATCAACGACTTTGCTTTCCATACTACCGCAATATATACATTTCATTTGGTTTTACCTCGACGTTTAATGCAAATATTATATAATAAGAAATAGAAAAAGTAAACATTAATTTTGGAAAATATACAATATTTAGTGCTTAAAAGACACTTTTGTACACAATAAGCGGCGTTTATTCGCGATAAGAAGGAAAACGAATAAGATAAATTCAATTTGAGCAGGAAAACGTAAAAGTGCATCTTAGGGGACTTTGCGAAAAGTTGACGGTGCGATTTATTGAATTCCATTTACGCTCTTTTGAAAATCCGTAACGCTGAATTTGCAAAAAAACGTTGGAATAAAAGACGATGTGCGGAATATGATTTAGTATGAATCAAAGACAATATTCATTTGCGGAATTATCGCGCAAAAGCGTCATAAACGTTGCAGACGGCAAAGAACTCGGAAAAGCGTGCGATTTGATATTCAACGGTTGCGGAAGTGTGTGCGGAATCGTCGTTCCCGGCAAAAAAAGCCTACTGAAAAGTATCACTAGCGCGGAAACGATATTTATCGGCTGGAATCGCATCGTGAAAATCGGAGCGGACGCGGTTTTGGTGGAATTGGTGGGCAATTACGCCTCGACTATGAGCGAAGAAACGCCGCCCGCGCAAGAGCAAAATAAAGATATATCCTACTGAAAACAAGAAAAATTCAGATATTTTCAACCGAAACCGACAAAAATAACGATATTTGTTTTTGAAAAACAAGAACGAACTAAAAACACTTCTTATTGAGAACGAAACGATGCAATTCGGATATAAAAACTCGTTTGAACAACTAAAGCGTCGAGCTAAAAATCCTGCATATTTATGCAAAAGTTATATCAAAAATCCGAACAAAATATCAAAAATCGGTTGTGAAAAAGTTAAAAAACACGGCAAAACCGTGTTTTTTAACTCACTTTGCATACGACTGTATAAATCGATTCGGCACTCGAACACAGTCGCACTCTGCTCTCCTCGACGCACTCGACGACGAACTTTTCGAGGGGCGATATTAGGATATTTTAGACGCCGATTCCGACTTTGAATTTACGCTCGGGAAAACGTCATGCCATACATTCCTTGATGCGTTTGATTGCAGACTTCTCCAGGCGTGATACCTGCGCTTGAGAGATGCCGACGATTTTGCTGATTTCGATTTGTGTTTTGTCGTCGAAGTAACGAAGCTTGACAACCTGCATTTCTCTTTCGGGCACGCCCTTTAACGCTTCGTAGAGCGCAATCCTTTCCGTCCAGTTCTCGCTGGTCTCTTTTTTGTCGGCGAGTTGGTCGATGAGTTCCTGCCCTTCGTCCGCATCGTTATACACGGGTTCGTAAAAAGATACGGGTTCGCTTACGGCGTCGAGCGCGCACGCAACCTGACAAAGAGGTACGCCGATTTCCTCGGCAATCTCCGTCATCGTGGGATCGTTGGCGTTGTACTTTGACAGGTCTTCTCTTGCCTTCAACGCCCTATATGCCGTGTCGCGCATACTTCTCGATACCTTTATCGTGGTGCGGTCTCGAATTGCCCTTCTCATTTCGCCTATAATCATCGGTACGGCGTAGGTGGAGAATCTCACGTCGAGATTGACGTCGAAGTTGTCAAGGGCTTTGAGAAGCCCTACCATGCCCACCTGAAACAAATCGTCCGCACTTTCGGATGATTTTGAAAATCTGCCTACGCAAGAAAGAACGAGTCGCATATTGGCACGCAAGAACAGGTCTCGAGCA
Organism: Bacillota bacterium; assembly: GCA_050873585.1. Lineage (GTDB taxonomy): Bacteria > Bacillota > Clostridia > Christensenellales > CAG-917 > CAG-475. The sequence goes on from JBNMJA010000054.1 coordinate 6,955, forward strand.
TCCGAATCCCCTTGCTTGATTTTCAAAATCAATTGATCGCAATCTTTTGCGCTTATCTTGGGTAACGTGGCGGTGTCTATGCCGCAAATCTGAACTTTGCCCATACAAGCCTCCTTTGAGTATGTAAGCCTGTACGGGCAAATTAAGCCGATTAGATATGCGATTTTGCGATTATCCGAGTTTGAGCATATCCTTTTTGAGATTGTCTACGATTTTCTTTTCAAGCCTCGATATGTAGGATTGAGATATGCCCATCATATCGGCGATTTCCTTTTGAGTCATCTCGTCTTTGCCGTAAAGTCCGAAACGCAACTCTAATATCTGTCTTTCCCTTTTGGGTAGTTTGTCAAACGTATCTTTGAGAATTTTCTTCTCGTCGGACGCTTCGACACGATTGTAGACGGCGTCCGCATCAGTGCCTATTATGTCGCAAAGAAGGAGCATATTGCCCTCCCAGTCGACGTTGAGAGGCTCGTCTAGCGAGACTTCGGCACGCTGTTTGCCCGTCTTGCGCAAATGCATAAGAATTTCGTTTTCTATGCACCTCGAAGCGAAAGTGGCAAGTTTTATGTTCTTGTCGGGATTGTAACTTCCGACCGCCTTGATAAGCCCGATAGTGCCTATCGACACGAGGTCGTCCATATCCACTCCGGTATTGTCGAAACGCTTGGCTATGTACACCACAAGCCGCAGATTGTGCTCGATGAGCGACAGACGCGCCTCTTCGTCGCCTGCAAGATACTTCTTGACCGTTTGCGACTCTTCGTCGGGAGTAAGCGGCGACGGGAGCGAATTGCCCTGCGATATGTAATTGACAAACGACTTTTCTTTGAGTCCGAGTTTTTCAAGCAGTCTTTGAAACAACGCTTTGATTTTGCCTTTCATATATTTTCTCCGTTATTTTCGTTTTTATTTACGCAAACGAGAATTTGTCGTTTGCGTGCGTATTATTGCGGCGTTAAATTTGAATTTGGTGCGGTTAGAACATCGAATTTTGCAATACAACGTCGTAATCTCCGAACACTGCGTCGCTAAGTGCGCCGAGCGCGTTTTCGGTTTTTTGCCCGACCTTTACGCTCTCGAGAGAGACGAGCGGCATACACTTTTGCCCGCTCACCGTGGAGGCGTTTATGTAACCTTCTACGCTTAATTTGCCTATCTTTTCACAAGCGGACTTAGAGAGTATGACGACGGGCAAGCCGCTGTAATCGTCAACGAGCAGATTGCCGCTGTCACATAAGCCTTTGAGTTTGATTTCTTCGCCGCCTACCCTCAACACGACCTCTCTTACGTCTTTGCCGCTCGTGCTCCTCTTCTTTGCGATTGCGAGCGCACAGACTAGGCATAAAAAGCAAGCAAGAGCGGTTATGCCGAGCACGGCGCGCGACTTGACGTCGATATGCAACGCATACGACAAACCGTAGATTATTCCGCCGACGAAATAGGTGACTAGGCAGAAGCATGCCAGAGTTTTGAGATAATCGATGAATTTGCCTTTGAAATCTTTTCCGTCGCACTTGGAAAGGATTGCAACGAGCAAAGGGGCAAGCAAAACTTTGACGAGGATTTGTCCCCATTTCGGAGCAATCGCGTACGCCGTTGCGACCCCTGCGCCTACTGCCGCACTCAAAAACAGACGGGATTTGCCAACGCGCTTGCGCCGTATGACGAGGGTTGACAAACCTATAAACAAATCTACTGCAAGGTTGTTGAATATAACGAGTTCTATATACACGCTCACGACGATATGATAAGACGCGAAACATGAAAATTCTTTCCTTTAATGTCGTTTGTAAAATGAAAAAATCCTCGCAAAATGCGAGGATTCTTTGTCGAATTATGACGATTTTTGCCGCTTCAAATTTGAGCGCATATCGTTGTTTTTTGCAAATTAAGTCGGTTAGATTGCCGAAATTTGCAATATATCAATCACTCAAGTATGATTAATCTCTGTCTCTTTTCAATCTGCGAAGGAATGCGGGCACTTGCTTTTTGGTGACGTCGATTCTCGAAGATTGAATCTCGCTCTCCTGCATGGGTGCGGGTTGCGGAGCGGGCTCTACCTGAGGTTGAACGACGGGTTGTACGGGTTGAGGAGTTGCAACCGGTCTTTGCATTTGTCCGAAAACGGGTCTGTTGGCAAAGATATCCTGATTGAACACGGGTTGTTCGGGTTCGGGCTGTTGTTCCTCTTCCTTCTCCTCTTCGGTGTTTGCCGCTGCCTGAGAAAGCGCGGTTGCAAACGATTTGGGAGGTTGCGGCGCGCTGCTTCTTGCAGGAGCAAGATTTCTGTCAACGAATCCCGTTGCGATGATGGTGATTTCGATATCCTTCTTGTCGGGAACGAACGCCGTGCCGAGAATGATGTTTGCGCTCGGATCGACGACTTGTTTGACGATGTCGCAAGCCTCGGTGACTTCGCCCAAAAGCATATCGTCGCCGCCGGTGATGTTGACGATGATGCCGGTTGCGCCCTCGATGTCCGTTTCAAGAAGAGGACTGAACACTGCGCCGCGGACTGCTTCGATGACTCTCTTTTCGCCTTTGCCATAGCCGATGCCCATATGCGCAAGACCTTTGTTGGAAAGAATCGTGCGGACGTCTGCAAAGTCGAGGTTGATAAGTTCCGGATTTGCGATGACGTCGCTCACGCC
>JBNMJA010000055.1:0-9421 GCA_050873585.1 Bacillota bacterium
CCCGATAACTACGTTTCTCCAAGCGCAGAGCAACAAGCAACCATCGTCAAGATGATTGACAAACTCGAGGAACTCGACGACGTGCAAAACGTCTACCACAACGCGACTCTCGACGTCGAAGACGAAGAATAATCCCATCGTACAAATATAATTTGTACGCTTGACAATTCAGCCCGCAGGTGATATACATATTATGCAAAATATGAAAGAGGTTTCATATTTGTAGACGGTATATCGGGCGGGTTTTGATTCAGTCTTTGTCCGATATGCATCGAACCTAAGAATAATCCGAATAAAGTTTTGGCGCGAAAGCGCAAAAAGGTATATATGGACAGAATTTATCTCGATCACGCGGCAACTACGCCGCTATCGCAAAAAGCATTTGCGGCTATGAAGCCTTACTTTACCGAAGTTTTCGGCAATCCGAACTCTCAACACGTTTTCGGGCGCGAAGGAGCAAAGGCTGTCAACGACGCAAGACAATTGCTTGCAAATTGCATAGGTGCAAAACCGAGTGAGGTCTATTTTACCTCTTGCGGTACGGAAGCGGACAACTGGGCAATAAAAGGCACTGCGCTTCAGAATATCGAAAAAGGCAAACATATCATCACGTCCGTCATCGAGCATCCCGCAATTTATACGACGTGCAAACAACTTGAAAAATACGGATGGGAAGTGACTTATCTTCCGGTAGATAACGAGGGATTCGTTTCTCCCGAAGATCTTGAAAAAGCAATCCGTCCCGACACCGTGCTTGTGAGCATTATGTTTGCAAACAACGAAATCGGCACGGTCGAGCCTATACAAGAATTATGCAAAATCGCGCATAAACACGGCGTGTTGTTCCATACGGACGCAGTTCAGGCAACCGGCGCCATCAAGTACGACGTCAAGGAATTGGGCGTTGATATGCTCTCCATGTCCGCACACAAGTTCTACGGGCCGAAGGGGATGGGCATGCTCTACGTCAGAAACGGTATTCGCATTGAAAAGTTCCTTACGGGCGGCGAGCAGGAAAGAGCGCATCGCGGCGGCACTACCAATACGCCGGGGGTTGTCGGTATGGCAACGGCACTCGACGAGGCGCTTCAAACGATTGAAGAGGACGACAAATACGTTGCTTCGCTTAGAGATCATTTCGTAGAGCGCGTACTCAACGAAATCGACGATATCTACTACAACGGCGCAAAAGACACCTCAAAACGCCTTCCCAACAATGCAAACTTCAGTTTCCGCTATATCGAGGGCGAGTCTATTCTGTTTTCACTCGACCTTGCGGGAATCAGTGCTTCGTCAGGCTCGGCGTGCTCGTCGGGATCGCTCGAACCGTCAAGAACGTTGCTTGCAATCGGGGTCCCCGTCGGTACGGCTCACGGATCAATCAGATTTACCTTTGGCAAACACAACACTATGGAAGAAGTTGACTATACAGTTGACGAACTCGTCAAGATTGTCAAGAGATTGAGAGATATGTCGCCGCTTTACAAAAAATAAGCGTAACGCTAGCAATGCAATTCTAATCCACAAAACGAAATAAATTTTTTAAGGCATAGCCTTCAAGGAGTATATATATGTACAACGAAAAAGTTATGGAAGTTTTCAAAAATCCTCAACATATGGGCGAAGTTGAAAATTACAACGCAATCGGCACTGTAGGCAACGAAGTTTGCGGAGATATTATGCAAATCACGATGCGCATAGAGGACAACGTAATCAAAGACGCAAAGTTCAAGACGTTTGGTTGTGCTGCGGCGGTTGCATCGAGTTCTACCGCAACCGGTATGATTATCGGCAAAACTATTGAGGAGGCGCTCAAGCTCACCAACAAGCAGGTTATAGAGGAACTCAACGGTCTTCCTCCGCAAAAGATTCATTGCTCGGTGCTTGCAGAGGATGCAATCCGTATGGCAATCGATTCGTACCTCAAAGGTGAAGTCCCTCAAAAGGAAACTATTTGATAATTTTAACAACCGAATTAATAGATAATCCGCATAGAACATATGCGGATTATTTTTTATGTAAGGAATTATTTTTGCGTAAATGCAGGGATATTTTAAGTGACTCCACTAAAACCAATATAATACGATACGTGTTGCAATTGGCGATTTTTGCCGCATATTGAGTATTAATGATGTATTAAATACACAAATCGTGTATTATTACATAAATATAATACACGATTTGTGTTCTAGAGGATAAATGAATTTTGACTTCTTATTTACATAATAATGTCTTCGATTTTGTTTACAAAGGCACGTTTTGCTTTTTTAAGCGAATTGTTCGACATACTGCAATATAGTGCTGTAGCGGTAACCAACCCAAGCATTGTGCCAATTACAAGTGAATTTTTCATTTCGTTGCCTCCTGTTATTATTGTTTGCAACTTGCTTTGCTTTATGAATGGAAAAATTTGGTATATGAGATTTCAAAACATCGGCGACAAGGACAGATAATTGCGATTGACAAATACTCATTTGGATTTATAATATACCTATGAGAAAAAAGTTGATTTTGTCGATATCGTGCGTTCTGCTCGCTTGTATTTTGCTTGCGAGTCTTACTTCGTGTATGAAAATCGGTATGAAACAAAACTCAATCGAATCTCGACTCAAGGAAGTCGGAGCAAGCATTTCCTACGAGCGTACGACTCCTATGACCGGCGGCTCGAAGGGCTATTCTTTTGAGGATTTGATTCTGTCCGAGAAATCCTACACCTACACGGTCGATTCTCAAGACGTTGAAATCACCCAACAGTTGTACGTAATCTTCTGCGCTGACGACCAATCCGCAGATTTTGCCGAATCTGCTTGCAAAGAGTACGTCTCCAACTATTCCACCGACAATATCGCCGACCTCGTTTCTCCTCAAGACCCCGAATCTCCCAAACTTTATAAGTGGAACGTTTATCGTTACGACAGAGTGGTGATGTGTGGGTATTATGAGTTGGTGACTATTGCCCGCAACTATTAAACGACGCTATTGAGCGAATAACTGCGGCAGAGCCTGCCTCCTAAACAGTCACGTACGACAAGTACGCTCCTGTCTATGAGGCGGGCTCTTTTCTTGCTCTTCATCTCAATATCGTCGTTTAATTTATGTAGTCAGTATTAACGACTAACTATGTCAACGCCCTTTTGCTCATCCGTTACGTACGATTTAGTACGTTAGGCGGATTCACAAAAGGCGTTTCCTTGTTATTCATCTGTTTTTGCGTTGTTTTAATAGACTTTTATGTAAACGACTAACTGCGGCAGAGTCTGCCTCTTAAACATGCGCGTACGATTAGTACGCTGTTGCTTGTAAGAACGAACTCTCTTGACTTTCAAATCAATATTGCCGTTAAATTTTTTTATTCTATTGCACCTTTGTGCGGTTGAAGAATACTATGATTACAAATCAGCGTAATAAAAAAGGAAAGCCCCACAAAACGTGGGGCCTTTCCTCGCCGGCATAGGGAGGATAAAAAAAAGTGCCGGCTATAATTGGGGAGATGAAGTTGGGGTGAATCTCAGATCGCGAGATTCAAATTTTGCTTGAGTTGATTGTTCGTTTTTTGTGACGCCCAGTCAACAAAAGTTGTTATGGTGTTGACGTCTAGAGCAAAGCCCATATTGTCAATGCTTTCGTCAACGAGTTTGGATTCTACGATTCCGACGACGTTGCCGAGGATATCGATCATAGGTCCGCCGCTGTTTCCGCCGTTGACCGCCGCGTCCGTCATTGCAAACGTGCCTGCGCCCCAGCTGGAAATCGAGATTCCCGTTTGTGATATATTGCCTGTCGATATGCTGTTTGTCGTGCCCACACCTTCGGGGTTGCCTATCAAAGCGACTTCAGAACCTCTTTGTGCGTTGTTAATCGCAATCGTAAGGGAAGGGTGAGTTGTGTTTGACGGTTGCTCGTCTGTCACACTCGACGCATTCGTTCTGCTGATTTTGCCTGTGATCCTGAGCAACGCTATATCGGGTTGGTCGGACTCAGCATCCAGATGATCGCCGTTGTATGCGCCGTAAGCAACTACTTCGAGTCTATAATAACTTGACGTGTCGCCGTCGAACATACAGATTATCGTGCCGTAGGATTCCCATTGATAAGTCACTTTTCCGAATCCGAACGGATAACCGGATTGTTGAGTTTTGCTCGCCTCGTATCTTACGCAGTGTGCGTTGGTGAGGACGTAGCGGTAATGGGATTCGTCCGTCGAGTCGGTTATAAGGAAACCGCTTGCGATACCGTTGTACGAAGTCGTCGTCGGATTGACGTCGGAATCCTTGTACATATAAAGTCTTGCGACCGACGCGGATTTTTCGTTTGCAACTTTGCCGACCGAAGTGTTGAGTGCTTCAAGCGCCTTTTTTGCGGCGGCGTTGGTCACGTCTTCGACTATATCTTTGTTTTTGAGAGCCTCGTTGATGGCATTGATATATTGCTCTTTCATGTCCGCGGATATAGATGCGGCGTATTCTTCGGCAATAGTTTGTTTCAGGCTTGCAAGAACGATTACGTTCACAAGCACGACGATGCTCATCACAACTGCGAGCACCACGCATATGATTCCTACCGGGCCGAGTTTGTTGTTGTGTTTCGGCGACGGAGTGTGATATACGGGCGTATGTTCGGGCTGCGAATTTCTTTGATCGTCAAAGAAATTGTTAAAATCGTCCATACTCTTTGCTCCTTTGTTATCTTATACCAAAATAGTATGTTCTGACAATTAAATTTTCATTAAATTTTGTTTTTTTTTCTGAAAATTTTTTCCAAAAGTCAAAAAGTCGGCAAAAGTTGACAAAATGAATAATATATAATAAAATCATTTTATCGATACTACAATATTACTATGCGTTTTGGCTCTAGATAGACGAGTTGCAAGACGAAGAGGAGAAAAGATATGGCAGCGATTTTCTGCGATACCGATTGCGAACTTTGGTACACTCACGCCCGTGAATTGAATCTTGAAGTCATTCGCATGCCCTACATTATCGACGGAGAGGAAAAACTTTGCGATTTGGGTGAAGAAACCGATTCTCACGAGTTTTACGAGAAGATGAGAAACGGCGCAAGCGCCTCTACCGCAGGACTCAATCAACAGATATATTACGATACGTTCGAGCCTTTCTTCAAAAAAGGAGAGGACATTTTGTACATAGCGTTCTCGTCCAAACTTTCGGGAACTTTTGAATATCTCGAACTTGCGCTTGCCGACCTTCGCAAGCAGTATCCGAACGTAAAGTTCAGAAGATTCGATACGCTCAACATTTGTATGGGCGCGGGACTTCTCGTTTATATGGCAGGCAAGTATTGCAGAGAACACGGCGACGATATCGACGCAACCTATGAATACCTCGAGAGAAACGTCAAAAAAGTCGGCATTTACTTTGTGGTTGACGATATGAAATATCTTGCGCGCGGCGGAAGAATTTCACCTGCGAAAGCAAAAATCGGCAATTTGATGAATATCAAACCCGTGTTGACGGTCGAGGACGGAAAACTCGACGTATGCTCAAAGCAGAACGGCACGAAAAAAGCCTACAAGTATATGCTGGACGTTTTTGCAAGCACCTACGAGAATATCGACGACGCACCTGTGGTTATCGTTGACGCAGACTGCGGCGATATTGCCGACGCTTTTGAAGAAAAAGTGAGAGAAATTCAGCCAAAGGCAACGATTTGGCGTCAGCCTATCGGTCCGGTCATCGGCGCGCATGCAGGCCCCGGTGCGCTCGGCTTGATTTTTACGAGAAAATAACTTAAAACACCCGGCAAGAGGACGAAATCTTGAAAAAGTTCAGACCGGTTTTGGTTCTCATATGTTTGATTATTTGTATTGCTTCGCTTACGGCTTGCAGCAGAGCGGAGCAATTTTTCGTATACGGTACGAATCTCGAAATACAGTCAAAGGGCGTAAAATCTTCTCAAACGATAAGCGCGATTCACTCGTATATCGCATCGCTCGAGGACGTGCTTTCGGCAACTCGGGAAGGAAGCGATATATACAACGTGAATCATTCCGAGGTGGGAGTGCCGACTGAATGTAGCGACGTAACCATGCAGATTATGCGCGTTGCGTATTATGTTTTCGAGGAGTCGGATGGGGCGTACGACCCGTCCGTTTATCCGCTCGTCAGACTTTGGAAATTTTCAGGGGATTTGTATTCGCAAAATATCGATAGCGTTCCCACCGACGAAGAGATTGAAAAAACGATGAAAGTCGTGGGGCTCGACAAGGCGTTTGCAATCGATTTTGGCAACAACACCATAATAAAACTTATCGACGGCGCTATGCTCGATTTCGGCGGAGTGGCAAAGGGGTACGCCGTCGAAAAATCTTTGTCGCTTGCAAAAGATCAGACTCTTGTGAATCTCGGAGGCAATATCGGTGCGGCGAGGGGAAGTTTCAACGTCGGCATAGCAAATCCCGATCGCAAGGGCAGAGAGTTCATTACGCCGTATTATGCAAAGTTCCGTCTCGGCGACGGAGAGTGTGTGTCTACAAGCGGTGATTATGAAAGATATTATTGCATTTCGGACGGCACGCACGAGGTGATATATCACCATATTATCAATCCGTTTTCGGGCAGACCCGCAGACACGAGCGGTGAGAACGGTATCGTATCTTGCTCGGTTGTCACGGATAAAGGCGCACTCGGCGACGCGGTTGCCACTGCAGTGGTGGTTCTCGGCAAAGAAAAAGGCGTCGCGCTTATGCAAAAACTCGGCTTGAAAGGGCTGATTATCGACGGAAATATGAATTCGCAAGTCGTTGGCGATTTTGAAGTTGAATTGAAAACCTCTACGTTTATCATATCGGAAGATATAGATTAAGTGCTTGTTTTGGTGATTATGAGCAAAAAAAAGACAACCGAAAGAAGCGATATGCTCAAAGGTATATTCAAAAAGGGCGACGTGATATTGATTCTCGTCGTTCTGGTTTTGGTTGCGCTCACGATTGCTTTTGCGCTTCGCTCGGACGCAGACGAAGCGGACGTTTACGTAGACGGCAAGTTGGTGTATAAGTTGGATTTGCAAAAGGACGCAACGGTCGATATCCTCGACGGAAAAATGCAAATCAAAGTCGAAAACGGCAAGGTGTTCGTGGCAAAAAGCGATTGCCCCAATCAATTGTGCGTACACGCAAGCCCTATAGGAAAAGAGGGCGGCGTTATCGTGTGCTTGCCAAACAAAGTCGTGATAAAAATCGTATCTAGGGAGGTTGACGCAATAACGTGAAAAAGAAAACTAGATTGTCAACCAAGCGAGTTGCGCTTTGCGGATTATTCCTAGCACTCGCCCTTATAGTTTCTCTTATCGAGAGTTTTATTCCGCCTATAATCCCTGCGCTTCCGTATGCGAAAATCGGATTGGGCAACGTCGTGTTGCTTGCCTGTTTTTTGCTCCTCGGAGTATGGGAAGGGTATATCGTGCTCGTTCTACGCTGTTTGCTGAATGCCGTTTTTGCCGCAAATATGGCAAGCCTTATATGGTCGTTGCCGTCGGCGCTCGTTGCGTATACGATTATGGTTTTGCTTGCCAAGACGCATATGTTCAGCATATGCGGTCTGTCTGTAGCAGGCGGTATCGTGCATAACCTCGTGCAGATTTGCGTTGCGTCAATCGTCGTATCGAGCGGCGTGTTTGCATATCTTCCGTATATGATGCTCGCAGGCGCGCTTGCAGGACTCGTGACGGGTATACTATGCCACTTTGTCGTGACGGCTTTGAAGCCCCGATTCGACGCGCAATATAAGACTTGCGAATATCGCAGAGAATTGAATCTAAACGAAAATTCGGACTACGATGAGTAAGCGATAGTGTTTTTGGCAAAAGCATAATATGTTTTGAATTAATAATTAATAATGAATAGTTAATAATTGCGTGTGGGCTTTGCCCACACCCGATTTGAATATATTTTAGTCGTATATACCAATTATGAGAAAAAAAACGAGCAATATAAAAACGGCACTAAATTAAGTGCCGTTTTTGATATGATTTTTGAAACGTTATTGATTCAATCTGCCGAGCGCACCGAAGGGAATGAACGTGCTGAAGAACAACACAACCACGAGGAACGCCGCGGAGATGATAAACGTGAAAGTGCCAAAGAAGAAGGAGAGTCTTGCAAGACCTTTCATCGTGTTTGCGCCGGCAACGGAAAGAACGATTCCGATGAACGATAGCGCCAAACTTGCGATATACAAACCTTTTATCAAGTCAACGGCAAGCACCGATCCCGCAAAATTGAAGATAGGGAAGAAGAATACGAGCGTTGAATAAACCATTGCCAACATGCCGACAGTGGTCATTACAAATCCGATAATAAGCACGATTTTGCGTGCCGCCATATCGGAATAAGGTTGAGTTTGAGTTTGTTCGATATCTTTTGCCATATACAAAGTATACAACCTCAAGGAGAGATTGTCAACACCGATATGAAAAACGCGTCGGTTTTTCCGAAACACATATACGTCAAATCGCTTGACGAATCGCAATCGAGAAACATGGAAATTTTCGTTTTTCCGTCTTTTGTTTTGCCCGATGAAACGAGTGCGTTGCCGGAGTATTTGACGGTGAATTTCCTGGCGAGTTTTCCGTCTTCATACGACGTTAGAACATCGCCGTCGTCAAAGCGCGCGACAAACAAATTGTCCTCTTGCAAAACGCAAGTCATGTCTTTCATTTTTTCAAGATTAAAGCTCGAATTTTCAATAGTTCCCGAAGCGGACTTTTGCGTAACGTTTTGCGTGCTATTGCTTTGTTGAAGATATGAATTATCGGTCGAATTCACGATTGCGGAAACGGGTGTTTCGGAGATGAAATCGAGGTGTGAACACAATCTTACGCACTTCGTTTTACATACGAGGTTCAGACCCGATTCACAGCGCAGAAGCGCGCCGAAAGTTTCGTTTTCAACGGTATATTTTGCAAGTATCTCGAGGCTTGACGAGAAAGAGTATAGGCTTAGGGCGTTTGTCGTTGCAAATAGGACGACAAAAGACTGTTCGTTGCTTTTGACGATAGGCATAACTTGCAAAAAACGATGTTTATTGAGCGAAAAGCGTTTTGTAAAACCCGTATTTTCGCAAAATATTGCTCCGAGCGCAGTCTCTTTGTCTTGCATAAAAAGCAACGTTTTATCGCCGAATTTTATGACACGAGAGAAAGTCGCTTGCTCGGTTTGCATAATAAAAGTGTCCGTTGAAATGCGCAACGAATCGTCGAATACGACGCGTCTTACTCGTCCGTTTTGTGAGCAAAACGTTTCTATGTTTCTTCCCGTATACGTTGCCTCGATTTCATCGTATATTTCGGTTGAGTTTTCGCATACGATTTCAAAGTTTTCGTCGAGAATTCTGACTATCGTCGAATCTGAGTCGCAAAGGAAAATCGCAACGCCGTTTTTCGTCATACAATAGGTCAGAAAACG
>JBNMJA010000056.1:0-9021 GCA_050873585.1 Bacillota bacterium
ATCAACCCGATACTCCGGACAAGCCCGATCAACCGGATCAACCCGATACTCCGGACAAGCCCGATCAACCGGATCAACCCGATACTCCGGACAAGCCCGATCAACCGGATCAACCCGATAATCCGGATAAGCCCGATGAACCTGAATATCCCGGTATAAAACTTCCGTCGGATATGACGCTTTCCGAGCTAAAAGCCGCGTTGCAAAACGTGAAGAGTTTGACGTACGAGTCGTACGACAAGAGCGGAAAACTCGAAACCCGTATGTTGGCATCGAGCAAGAGATTGTACGTCGAATTTCCGCAAGACGAAAGTTGGAGCGCCTATTTGGTGGAGAACGACGTTTATTACGTCTTTGAAGCGTTAGGCAAAAACGTCGAACACACAGTTATCGACGTTAAAGATTTTGACGTTGCGGATTTTGCCGCACCCGAAATCAAGGCCGCACTTGAGGAAATGTATGAGAAAATCGGCAGATACGGAATGGAAATCAAAGATAACTCCGTAATCATCGAGAATACGTACAACGAAGGCGATTGGTCAAAAGTGGTTTTTGGCAATTTTGACAATACTTCGGCAGAGATTCCGTATGAGAATTATCAGAATTTGAAAACGAACAATACAGTTTTGAAATTTACGGACGTTGACGATGCGACTTGCAATATTTCCATCAACGTTGCGCTCAATTCGCTGACGATTCCTTCAGTGTATAAAGGCAAAACAGTGGTCGGCGTTGACTTCTGCTATAACGTAGAAAACGTCGTGATGCCCAATACGGTCAAGAGTTTCTCGAATCTGTCGGAAAGCTCGAATATCGATTATAAAGGCACCAAAGAAGAGTGGGCAAACGTTGAATATTCATATTCAAACAACAAAGAGCCTTACAACGTGACTTGCACCGACGCAGTCATTAAGAAGGGTGATGAAAAGGTTATGCCCACGCCCACGGAAAGAACGTTCACTTACAATAAGTATACTTCTCAAATGCCCGGCCAGTGGTGTGATATTACAACTAATGATTCCACAAACCTAGAGTTTGCAAAATACTTCAAGAGTTCGTTGTTTGAATTCAACTACAAGTATGACGAGAACGGAAAAATCGTTCCCGGTGGCTTTGTCGTGGAATATTCCGCAGCAACGAAACTCGAAGACGTCACTGCAAAATATGCAGGGCAGTATGGTATATCTGCGAATTTAACCAACGGACGCGCATTTGCCATAACGCTTCGCGATGATTTGAGATGGGATGACGGCACTCCGATTAAGGCGGAGGATTTCGTCTACTCGATGCAACAGCAACTTTCACCGAAATACTTGTTCGATACAGCGGCAAACTATTACTATTATGGCAATTTGTTTGTTCACAATGCTAAAAACTATTTGAAACAAGGTCAAGCCGGTTGGTTCGATGCAAGAAACACCTATGGTACTTATAATGAGAGCCTTGACAGCAAACTCGTGTTTGCAATCGGTTCACGCGATGCGAATACAAACTACGGCAATGCAGAAGCATACTACTTCAGTGCTTGGGGGTTGCCCGCAGGTATCGATGCAGAAACCGCTGCGAAATATATGGTGCAAGACGGTGGTGCTAAAACAACCGTTGAAGCAATCCTCGCTCTCGAAGGAAAAACTCTTGCAGAGATCAAAGCAGACGCAACGATGAAAGCAACGTGGGAAGCAGTCCTTGGTTTCTGGCAAACCGACCCGAACGAAGAACTCGATTTCTTTGTGACGTACTATACTTATCCCGAAATGGATTTATCCGAGGTCGGATATTTTGTCGGTGATAACGAGTATGAATTGGTTATCGTTTTGGATAACGATACGCTTAATCTCCTCGATGAAAACGGCGATTTGACTTATGAAGCCGCTAATTCTTTCAACGATTGGCCACTTGTCAAACGAGATTTGTGGGAGAGATGCGAGCACAGTAGCGGTGGTGTGCCGTATGCAAACAGTTACGGCACGTCGGTTGAAACGAGCGCAAGTTGGGGACCGTACAAACTCACGGATTTCAAAGCGAATAAGACGTGTACGCTTTCTCGCAACGAGAATTGGTTCGGATACGGTTTGAAACAATATGAAGGACAATACCAGACCGATACTATCGTGATCACGCAACAGGACGATTGGGATACCGCGTGGGAAGCTTTCCAACGCGGTGAGTTTGACGGTATAAATTTGGATCTGAAGATTGCCTCTGATTACAGAAATTCAAAACGAGCAGTATTCAAGCCTGAAACGTTCACATTCACTTTGAATTTGCAATCAAAAGCAACTTCTCGCACGGAAAACAGAAACAATCTCCTTCTCAATTACAAAGAGTTCAGAAACGCAATTTCGCTTGCGCTCAATCGTAACGATTTTTGCTCCGTCAATGCACCTACGTCCGAAGCGGCACTCGGATTGCTCAACGAACTTTACTATTACGACGTTGAAAACGGAAAAACGTATCGCGGAAGCACGCAGGCAAAAGAGGCTATCCTCAATGCTTACGGCGCAACCAAGAATGCAGACGGAAGCTGGAAAGTCGGTACTGCCACTTACACCGATATCGACAAAGCACTCGACGCAACGACGGGTTACAACCTCGCGCTTGCACGTCAACTCGTCGATGAAGCGGTAAGCAAGGCAATTGCGGCAGGCGACTACACTCAAGGCGAAAAAGTTGTGTTGACATTCGGCGTTGCGGAGCAAAACGAGAATATGAATAGAATCAAGGACTGGTTCCAAGCAGCATTCAACGAAATGGCAAAGGGAACTAAGCTCGAAGGACTTGTGAAGATCGAATTCTTCTTCTATTCAGGCTCAAATTGGTCTATTCAATTTACAGACGGCGAATACGACCTTTGCTTCAGTGCATGGGGACAAGCGGCATTTAGCCCCGCATATTTCCTTTGCGAGACTCAAATCAGCGAAGAGAACAGATATGCAGTCGGTTGGGATCCCACCACTGTTTCCGTAACCGTCAATGCAACTCCCGACGAGAATCACCCGGACGGCGTGTACACATACAACCTCGAACAGTGGAGATCGATCCTTCAAGGGAAAGGCGGTTGCCCTGTCAACTTCACAATATTCCCAATGGAAGATCAACTTACTGCACTCGCAGCAGTCGAAGCCGCAATTTTGCAAGAGTACTACTCGGTGCCTGTGTATAGCAGAACCTCTGCAGAACTCGTAAGCTACAAGGTGAATTACGGCTCAAACGAGTACAACACGTTTATGGAGTTTGGCGGAGTCAGATATATGACGTACAACTATTCCGACCAAGAATGGGCAAACTACGTCAAAGGTAACGACGGTATGCTCAGTTACAGATAAAAACACTGAACGACTTATATGCATAAAAAAACAACCCCGTCGAAACGGGGTTGTTTTTTTATGACGTAATATTAAAATAAATTTGATCAAACGACAATTGCTTTGCGCCGAGATTATCGTTTTTCTTGTCTGCGTAAAAGATGAGAAACTTATTTGAAACTCACCTTTGAGATGAGGTCGGCGTAGGCTTTGGTGTAGATGGAGAAGATTGCTTCCATTGCCGAAAGAGTCAATCTTTCGTTGGGTTGGTGAATTATCATTTCTCCGTATCCCGACATTTCGGGACCGAATGCGACACAGTTGTTGAACTCGCGGGCGTAAGTTCCGCCTGCCGAGCATATGGGCTTTGTGGTCGTGTCGCCCGTGACTTCTCTATAGGCGTTGACAAGCACTTTTATCATATCCGAGTCGGGATCGATCTTGAAGCCTTCGGATTGTCCCATCAAAACGACTTTTGCGCAAACCTCGTCTTTAAGCGTTGCTTTTATGCCGTTAAACATAGCGTTCGTGTCGGTTGTGAAGGGAAGTCGAGAATTGATCTTGATTGAAAATTTGCCGTTTTCGTATTTGCACAATCCGACGTTGACGGCAATTTTGCCATACTCGTCTTCTGCAAAACAACCGAGTTTTTCGCCGTGTACGCACACGCCGATATACTTGTTGTAGACGCGCACGAAGTCGTTGTCTACGACGCCGTCCAATGCGTTAAGAGCGTACGAGATTGCGTTTACGCCAAGTTGGGGAACCGATCCGTGCGCCGCCTTGCCGTGTACCGTGAAGGTGATCGTAGAGCCGTCTATCGAGTGCTCGCTCTTTATTGAATTTGCATCGAGAGAGGCAAGTATCTTCGAGACGACTTCGCTCGGATTTTCCTTGTTTGCGTCAACGGTGAACGTGCATACGTCGGGAACGGCGTTGATGACGATTCCGCCGTCAAGACTTACGAGTTTTGCGCCCTTGTTGCCGTCAGATGATTCGCCTTTTATTTCTATGCTGTTGATGCTTTTTTCCGCAAATATGACGGGGAACTCAGAGTCGGGAGAAACGCCGTAGGAAATGGGTTCGTCAACTTTGAGATAATGCTCCATGCAAAGAGAGCCCGTTTCTTCGTTCGAGCCGAAAATCACGCGCACGCGCTTGTTGAATTTGAAGCCGTCGTCCATAAGAGCCTTGATTGCAAACAGAGAAATTATTGCCGGGCCTTTGTCGTCGATCGCGCCGCGACCCCATATCGCTCCTTCTTCGAGCGCGCCAGAATAGGGCGGATATTTCCAGCCGTCGCCTTCGGGAACTACGTCGAGATGTCCGATGATGCCTACTAGTTCGTCGCCCTCGCCGACTTCTGCGTATCCGCAATAGCCGTCAAGATTCACCGTGCGGAATCCGAGATCCTGTGCAACGGACAACACGTATTCGAGACAATCCTTGTTGCCTTGTCCGAAAGGACCGCGTGGTACGGGCGCGTCAAGCACTGTCTTGATGCGTACGGCGCTTTGAATGGTTTGTATCAGTTGAGGATAATATTTTTTCAGATCCATATTTGCCTCCGTATTTCAATGAGAGAATTATATCACTTGCGCCTTGGGTACGCAAGAGAAAATGAAAACAGCGAATCGTGTTAATGGTTGCCGCTCCGATTGTACTCAACGCAAACACACTGCGTGCACGATTCTTTTTGTCCAACCACACGTTTTTGCGCAAGCGCAAAGTATGTTTGGAATTACGCTATAGTAATGCACGTCAACGACGTGCTTCCGTTGCCGCTCCGATTGTGCTCAACGCAAACACACTGCGTGTAATGTTTCTTTTTGTCCAACCACACGTTTTTGCGCAAGCGCAAAGTATGTTTGGAATTACGCTATAGTAATGCACGTCAACGACGTGCTTCCGTTGTCGCTCCGTTTGTGCTCAACGCAAACACACTGCGTGCACGATTCTTTTTGTCCAACCACACGTTTTTGCGCAAGCGCAAAGTATGTTTGGGCAAAAAGAAACACCCTCACAAGTGAGGGTGTTTGCGTTGGCAGGAGCTATAGGAATCGAACCTACACAGTGGGAGTCAGAGGCCCAAGTGCTACCACTACACCAAGCTCCATCGCGTGTGTTATTATATATCAATGCTCAACGTTTTGCAATCGATTTTGCCAATCGAAAAGAAAAAATAATGTCGCAAACGATAAATTTTGAGATAAATGCCTTGTTTTTGTTGCAAAAATGCGTCAATTGTTGTATATTGCAAAGGCAGTCAGATTTTCATAATCTGCATTACAATATATTATCGGGGTGTAGCGCAGTTTGGTTTGCGATAAGAGCGGAAACAAAACGAGCGAAATCCCAAGAAGGCAAAAAGATTTCAAATCGACTGTACAAAACGCAAGACCTAGCGGAAATGCGCGACGCGCTCCCAAACTCGCTACGGTGCTTGTAAAAGCAGATTTATATTATCGGGGTGTAGCGCAGTTTGGTAGCGCGTACGGTTCGGGACCGTAAGGCCGCGAGTTCAAGTCTCGCCACTCCGACCAGACAGAAGACACGGACAATTTGTCCGTGTTTTCTTGTCTCACGAAGTGGCTCGACAGAAACAAACACTGACATAATTCGATCATAAAAAAAGAACGGACGAATCGTCCGTTCTTTTTGTGTTGTATGCGTTGATTATTCTTTGTCGGATGCGGCTTGGTCGAGTGCGGAAGAAGAGTCGTCGCTTTGGCAGTCTTCACAAGTGCAGCATGCGCAAGTTTCTTGAGAAGATTCGGTTGCTTCCGTTGCTTTTTTCTTTTCGCCCCAGTTGCGCATAACGAGGAATTTGTTGCCGAGGAAACTCATAACCAGACCGAGAATGCCCGAAACCGCTTGCGCTACGAGATTGAACACCGTTCCCGACAAGAAATCGCTTGCATCGGGAACTGCGTTGTTGAGAGCGTTGAGAATTGCGCCGCAAACGAGTGTTTGTGCAAATATGATTGCGACCGCAACGATCGTGTACATAATGCCCGAAATGACGATATTGTTGGTGCAGTTGAAAGTTTTCTTTCTGTTGAGAATGAAGGTGAGGACTTGTCCGATCACCGAACCGACCAAAAAGCCGATGAAGTCGGATACGCCGCCTACGCCGTCCTTGCCGAGATATTGGAAGAGCGGAACGCTTCCGATATAGAAACCGGGGAATGCCGCTTGCAATACGGGGCTGCTGCTCAACTTGAGAAGCATTGGCAAAATGAGCGTTATGATAAGTTGCGAGCCGCCGCAGATGAAACTGAACAGCGTGAATACCACCATTTGGCGCACGTTCTCGTTGGAGTTGATTTTGTCAACGAGTTTTTGCAAGCCTTTGGGCAATTTGATTTTCTTTTTGCCTTGAGGCTCTTGCGAGGGTTGAGCGTCCTCTGCCACGGCGTCGGTTTGCTCGCTTGCAACTTCTTGCGTTTCGGTGCAATCTTGCATTGCATCGGTTTTGATTTCGTCCATAATTTTCCGTCCTTTTGTTAGGATTTTTAAAATCTATAACAAACTGTATTATATAAAAATATGCGGCGTTTGTCAACGAATTGTCTTCTCGAGCGTGCAGAGGCAAAAATCGGCGGTAAGAGTGAGCGAATTTTTGCTTTTCACCTCTTCTACGGACGACTTCGGAGCGCGATAAACGTATGGCGTCATCGTGAGCAAGTCGGATACCGTTTTGCTCGAGTCGAGATTGAATGAATATGTGACTTCTCTTTTGCTCAGCAGGGTGAGGGTGCTGCTCGGAAGGGACGTGGCTACGCTACGCACGTTTTCGTACAATGCGCGGCGAAGTTCTATAAGATGATTCTCGCAAGGGTACGCCAAAATCAATATGCCGCCGTCTTTCAGAATCCGAGCGTATTCTTCCATTGCAAAAGGCGAGAAGACGCAAATCACTACGTCGGCAAACTCGTCGGCAAGAGGAATATCGTAAACGCTTGCCACGGCACATTCCGCTTCGGGATTGCGCTTTGCACAGAGTTTCACGGCGTTTTTGGATATATCGATGGCAACGTAGACGTCGTCGCGGTTTTGCCTTTTTTCGATGATTTTCGACAAATAGTAACCCACTCCCGTACCTGCGTCCACGAGATTTACGGGGCGGTCGAATCGCGCGCTTATCTCGTTTGCGATTTGCTCGGCAAGCGGAGCGTAATACCCGCAATCCAAAAAATCTCGTCTTGCTCTCACCATTTCGGCGTTGTCGCCGGGCGCGTTGGATTTGGGCGGCAAAAGATAAAAATACCCCTCTTTGGCGCGGTCGTAAAGATGACCGCTTTGGCATACGCCGTCGCGACCTCGAAGAGATAGCGGAGTTTTGCATTTAGGACACAAAAGATAAATCATAAAAAGATTATAACACCGTTTTGAAAATGAGCAAACTAATTGAAGCAAACGA
Organism: Bacillota bacterium; assembly: GCA_050873585.1. Lineage (GTDB taxonomy): Bacteria > Bacillota > Clostridia > Christensenellales > CAG-917 > CAG-475. The sequence goes on from JBNMJA010000056.1 coordinate 7,729, forward strand.
TTTGTGCAAGGCGATTGCAAGGCGGCGGCGTGTGTGCTATACTTTAGGTATGCTTGAACTACTTGCACCCGCAGGAGATATCGAGGCTTTTTACGTTGCCGTAGCAAGCGGAGCGGACGCCGTTTATCTCGGGCTTGACAACTTCAACGCGCGTATGAAAGCGCAAAATTTCAACTGCGACAATATCGCGCAGGTCGTTGCGTGCGCTCATTTTTACGGTGTGAAAGTTTACGTCACGATCAATACTATTTTGCAAAATCAAGAGTTTGACGATCTCATTTCGCTCGTTAAAGTTGCCGTTGACGCAAAAGTCGACGCTTTTTTGGTGCAAGATCTCGGAGTTTGCAAAGTGTTGAGGGAGTGCTTTGACGGCATCGTTTTGCACGCAAGTACGCAACTTGGAATCCACAATCTCTACGGAGCGAAAGTGGCTGAGGAGGCAGGATTTTCAAGAGTCGTGCTGTCAAGGGAAACCAAACTCGAAGATATAAAAGATATAAGAGATAACACCGATCTCGAGATAGAGTATTTCGTGCAAGGCGCGCTTTGTACGGCGTTTTCGGGCAATTGCTATTTATCGTCAAAAGAACAGGGCGCAAGCGGAAACAGAGGGCTTTGTAAGCAACTTTGCCGCTTGCCGTATCGTGCGTCGGCGCAGGGAAAAACGTACGACGGATATTTGCTCAGCGCAAGAGATTTGTGCTTGTATTCGTCGCTAAAACAACTTGCGGACGCAGGCGTGTGTTCCTTCAAAATCGAAGGAAGATTGCGAAGAAAAGGCTACGTTGCGTGCGCGGTGCAGACATATCGGAAGGCGATAGACGAGATAGAAAAAGGTCAAGACGCAAGGCTTGACGACAAGAGCGAATCCGCTCTCAAAATCGCTTTTTCGAGAGGGGAATATCTAAAAAGAGCGTATCTCGACGACGGAACTCCGAACGTTGTCGAAAAGAGATTCAATAATCACGTCGGCGTGAGAATAGGCGTCGTGCGGAGCGTAAAGGAGTTTAAGGACGGACTGTTCGAGATCGAAATCGCAACGAAATATCCGCTCGTAAAGGGCGACGGATTGAAGTTCTTCGACAAGGACAAAGAAAAGGCAAGTTTGGGAATAGGCGAGCCGAAACCTTGCAAAAACGGGGCGTATTCGTTCGTCACCAAGACGAAAGTCAAAGCAGGGTGGCAAGTGAATATCATTCTCGACGCAAAAGCCGACGATGAGCTTTTCAAAGCGCAAAGATTCGTGCCGATCGATCTCGTCGTTGAAGCGAAAGTCGGATTGCCGCTCAAAAT
>JBNMJA010000057.1:0-8962 GCA_050873585.1 Bacillota bacterium
ATGCGACATAGTGGAAGTCATTTCACAATACGTCCCTTTGCAGAAAAAAGGCGGACGTTATTTTGGCTGTTGTCCGTTTCACAATGAGAAAACCGCTTCGTTTTGCGTAAACAACGGCTGGTATCACTGTTTCGGTTGCGGTGCGAGCGGCGACGTTGTCAAGTTTGTGATGGAAATGGAATCGGTGTCGTTTTACGACGCGGTTAAACTTCTTGCGGACAAAGTGGGCATGCAGATGCCCGAGGTCAAACTCGACCCGAAGTACGCCCAAAAGAAAGAACACAGCGACGTCTTGAAGCAACTTATGCGTGACGCTGCAAGGTATTACCGCAACAATCTTCTTGACGAAAACAAGGGCAAAACCGCACGTGAGTATCTGAAAAACAGAGGGCTTGACGACGAGGTGGCAAAGCGTTACGGTCTCGGACTTTCGCTTGACGGCGAGAGTATGGTGGGCTATATGAGGCGCAAGGGCTATATGCTCAAAGACCTCGAAGAGTGCGGACTCGTTGCAAGTGCGGACAGACCTTACGACGCGTTTGCAAACAGAATTATCGTGCCGATTATGGATGGCATGAGCAACGTCATCGCATTCGGCGGACGCATTTATCACGGCGAGCAAGACATCGCAAAATACAAAAACTCCACAAACACTACGCTCTTTGACAAAGGCCGCACGATATACGGCGTAAACTTCATAAAGCGCGACAAAAAAATCAACGGCGTTGCGTATAAGGAACTCATTTTGGTTGAGGGATATATGGACGTCATATCGCTTGGCGCGTCGGGCATAAAGAACGCAGTTGCGTGTATGGGCACGGCGCTCACCGATGGGCAGGCGAGGGAACTTTCGAGATTGACGGAAAACCTTTTTGTGTGCTACGACGGTGACGGCGCAGGCAAAAAAGCGACGATTCGCAACGTCGATATCCTCACGAAATTCGTTCAGAACGTCAAGGTTATATCTCTCGACGAGGGCAAAGACCCCGACGAAACGGTGCGCGAGGGCGGTGCGGAAGCGTTCCTCAAAAAACAAAAAGAGGCGTTGCCCGTCATCGAATACAAACTCAAACTCTGCGCAGACGCAAACGATTTGGGCTCGGTGAACGGAAGAGCGAAATACGTCCAATCGGCACTTAACGTGCTCAAAACGATAGATAATCGCGCCGAACGCGAAGTTTATATGGATATCGTGTCCAAAAAGAGCGGCGTTTCGGTTGCCACTTTGAGCGACGAGGCAGGCATGATTCGTCCTGCGAAAATCGAACAGCCCAAAGAAAACGACGAGGAAAAAGCGGCAAAGGCGTTGCGTGCTTCAAGATTCGTTGTCAATCGCATTCTCAAAGGCGAAAAATTCGTGGATACGGACAAAGTGAGGTCCGAGTGGCTTGCAAACGACTTGCACAGAGAGGTGTTCGAGTGGGCAGCGACTATGCCAAAGCACACCGACCTCGTGAACGCCATGTTCAGCAAATTCGGTTACGAAAACGAGGAAATAGGCAAGATTCTCGATATAAACATGAGATTTGCCGACGCTATAAGAGAGTCCGATTACTATAACGATTGCGTGCTTATGCTCGCAAACGACGCAGTGTCCGAAAGACTCGAAAAAATCAAGGAAAGTTACAACAATCTTTCCGATCCCGACGCAAAAAGAGCAAGCATACTAGAAATATCGCGCTTGCAGAAAATATTGAAATCCAAAGACATCAACGACAAACTTTGATTCACCCAGGAGGAGTATAAGTGGACAGAGAACAACTTTTGAAACAAGAGATTGACAAAATCGTCGCCTACGGTAAGAGCAAGGGCTCTATCAGCGAAGACGACATAATGGCAAGGCTCGAGCATCTCAACGCTACGGCGGAAGATATGGAGATGGTTTTCAACGCCTTGCAAAACGAAAACGTCAAGGTTGAAGAAACAATCGAGGACGACGATATCGCTCTTGACAAAATCATCGATTCAAGCGTTGACGACTCGGTGAAAATTTACCTCAAGGACATCGGCAAAGTGCCTCTCTTGACCGCCGATCAGGAAATCGAACTCGCAAAGCGTATGGAAGAGGGCGACGAGGAAGCAAAACATATCCTCAGCGAAGCAAACCTTCGTCTTGTCGTGTCCATTGCAAAACGCTACGTCGGAAGAGGTATGCAATTTCTCGATCTCATTCAGGAAGGCAATCTCGGCTTGATGAAGGCGGTTGAAAAATTCGACTATACGAAGGGATTCAAATTTTCGACCTATGCAACCTGGTGGATAAGACAGGCAATCACCCGTGCCATCGCAGACCAGGCAAGGACGATTCGTATCCCCGTGCATATGGTTGAAACCATCAACAAGCAGGTGAGAGCAACTCGTCAACTTCTCCAAAAACTCGGCAGAGAGCCGTCTGCGGAAGAAATTGCGGCGTATCTCGGTTGCTCGGTCGAGCGCGTGCGCGAAATTCAAAAAATCGCACAAGACCCCGTGTCTTTGGAAACGCCTATCGGCGAGGAAGAAGACAGCCATTTGGGAGATTTCATCGAGGACCATACATCTCAATCGCCGAGCGAAGTTGCAGAGGGCAATATGCTCAAAGAGCAGCTCATTCAAGTGCTCAACACACTCACTCCGCGCGAGGAAAAAGTGTTGCGTTTGAGATACGGTCTTGACGATTCGCACCCAAGAACTCTCGAGGAAGTCGGAAAAGAATTCAACGTCACTCGTGAGCGTATCCGTCAGATCGAAGCAAAGGCGTTGCGCAAACTGCGTCACCCCAATCGCCTCAAAAAACTCAAGGATTTCGACTGATGCCAATACGACTTGACCAAAGACTCACGACGATTGCCAATCTCGTCGATTACGGCAAAGTTGCGGACGTAGGGTGCGACCACGGAAAACTCGGCTACTATCTCGTAAGCACGGACAGAGCAAGCGAGGTTATTGCAACCGATATATCCGCTCCGTCGCTTGCAAAGGCGGAGGAACTTGCCAAAGAAAACGGCGTTCAAGACGTTATGAAAGTGCGCCTTGGCAACGGACTCGACCCCGTGGATTCGCAAGAAGTCGATACGGTGATAATAGCGGGACTCGGCGGCGACGTCATATCAGATATTATTCTGCGCGCGCACGAGCAAGGCAAACGTTTTTGCCATTTCGTGTTGTCTGCAAATACGCATCCCGAAAAAGTCAGGGCGGCAATAGTGAAGTGCGGACATACGATAGTTTTCGACGAGATGCTCGAGTGCGCAGGCAAGACGTACACCGTTCTGAAAACCGACGAGGGTGAGAGTACGCTCGACGACGATCAAATCGCCTACGGAGTGTTTTTCAGAACGAGCGACAACTTCGCTTTCTTTGCAAAAAAAGAAATCGAGTGTATGCAAAACGTACTTTCGCAAAATCCCAAAGCAGTCGAACTGAAAACGAAGATAGACGCCTTGAGGGGCGCGCTAAGTCAAGCAACCAACGCTTGATATATACGAAAACGGCATATAAAACCGCTTTTTTGAAAACAGGAACGATATGAAGAACAGACAAATCACAGACGCAATCGAATCGTTTGCGCCAAAAACGATTGCGGAGCCGTGGGATAATCCGGGACTTATGATAGGCTCGCTTTCCGATGAATGTAGCGGCGTTATCGTTGCGCTCGACCTCACCAAAGACGTGGTGAATCAGGCGTTGCAAAACGGGTGCAACCTCATCCTCACGCATCACCCGTTTTTCTTCTCGGCAATCAAGAGCATAGATACCGACGAATCAAAAGGCGAGATTATCAAAGACGTGCTAGAAAGCGGACTTACCGTTTACAGCGCACACACCAATCTCGACGAGTGCGAGGACGGGCTTTGCGTTACGCTGGCAAAACTTCTGGGCGGACGAAATCTCGTGCCCGACGGCGTGGGCGTCGTTTGCGACGTTGATGAAACGACTCTCAAAGACTTTGCAAAACACGTTGCAAACACCCTCAAAGACGACTCCGTCAAATACAACGGCGACGACGACAAACCTATCCGCAAAATGCTTTGCATATGCGGAGGCGGCGCGTCGGACAGCGCGTATAATTATGCAAAGGAAGTCGCGGACGTGTTCGTGACGGGTGATTTCAAACATCACCTTTACGTCGCTTCCGAAAACGACGATTTCCCCGTGGTTGAGTTTTCGCACTACCACAGCGAGATTATCGTTGAGAACTTATTTGAGAAAATTCTTGCTCCGCTCGGAGTGAAAATAGTAAAAGCAAAACAGAACTGTCCTTTCAAGACAGTCGGAGGATACAATGAAATTTGACAAGATACTCGAATACCAAAAAATCGACCAAGAACTTATGTCGCTCGAAAGCGAAGTTGCAAAAAGCGAAGAACGCCAAAAACTCGCAGTGGCAAAATCTCGACTCGAGGGCGCAACCGAGATGATCGGCAAACTCAAAGCCGAGGCAAGCGATCTTCTTGCAGGTTACGGCGCTATGAAAGACAAAATCGACGCGCTCAAAGACGAACTCGACGAGTTTGACGGCATACTCGAGGACGTTCAGGACGCAAACGAGGCTGATCACTATCTCAAAATGGTGGCGGCTATCGCAGAGAAAATCAACGCTCTGGAAAAGGAAGCCAACGGCGCGGCGGTCAAAATCGATCAGGTCAACGACAGTTATAAAAAGACTTGGGAACAGGGCGTGAAAGCGACCGACGTGTATAAGAGCGCAAAGGCGGAATACGACAACCTCGTGAGAAAATTCCAGCCCAGAGTTGTCGAAATCAAAGCGCAACTCAATGCGCTCAAAGCCGAGATTCCGCAAAACGTTATGAACGCGTATCTCAATTTGCGCGGTGCGAAGAGAATGCCCGCGTTTGTCAAATACGACAGCAAAAATTGCCTCTGCGGTCGCTGTATGATGGAAGTGGACAACGATACGAAATCCAAACTTCGCAACGTAGGCGACTATGCGGAATGTCCGAATTGCCGCAGAATTCTTTACGTTGCGGAAGAGCAATAACGCGTCAAGATAACAAAAGGAGAGAACTATGAAAAATTGCTACAACAATCCCGACGTCTATTGCGTCAACGTCGAAAAGAAACACGGCGCTGGTTTTCCGCTCGGTGAAAAAGGCGACGTAAAAACAGTGCTTCTCAACGGAGAGTGGGATTTCAAGTATTACGTTTCGGCGGCAATTCTCGATCCCAACCCGAAAGAATGGGACAAAATCACCGTTCCTTCCAACTGGCAACTCAAAGGCTACGGAAAGCCGATATATTCGAATATCCGTTATCCGCACCCGATTGCGACTTCGGGGAAACCGCATATCAACGAAAACGAGAACAATTGCGGTGTGTACAGACGTTTCTTCTCAATCGATAAAATCGAGGGAAGCGTTCACGTCAATTTTGCCGCAAACAGCGGCGCGGAAGTGTACGTCAACGGCTCGTTCGTGGGTTACAGCGAGGATACTTTCGACTATCAGGAATACGATATCACGCCGTATATCAAGGTCGGTCAAAACGAATTGAAAATCATCGTGTATCGCTACACGACGGGCAGTTATCTCGAGGATCAGGATATGTGGCGTATATCGGGACTCTTCCGTGACGTCAATCTCGTGTTCCTTCCGAGCGTGCGCATAGAAGATATGTACGCGCGTGCGGAGTTCAGCGAGGATTTCTCAAAAGCAAAACTTCTCGTGGACGCAAGCGTGTATTGCCAAAAGGGCGTGGAAATTTCCGACGCGGACGTCAGAATCCAACTTATCGACCGCGACGGAAACTCGGTGTGCGACGGCAATTTTGCGGTGCTCGGTCTTGACGAGGACGAGTCTATGTCCGTCAAAATGACCGAGAATATCGAGAATCCGCATCTTTGGAGCTCGGAAGATCCCTATCTTTACAAACTCCGCCTTACATTTGTCTCCACCGAAAAAGGACAGACCGTTTTCCACGATATGCGCGAGATAGATTTCGGATTCAGAAAGGTCGAGATCGTTCCCTCAATCGACGGAAAGCAACCCTACATAACCCTCAACGGCAAAAAACTCAAAATTAGAGGCGTAAACCGTCACGAATTTCATCCCGATTTCGGTCACGCCGTGCCGAGAGAGTACACAGAAAAGGATATTCTTCTTCTCAAAAAACACAATGTCAACAGCATAAGAACGTCGCACTATCCCAACAGCCGTCACTTCTACGAACTTTGCGACAAGTACGGCATTATGGTTATGTGTGAAAACAATCTCGAAACGCACGGATTGGCAACTCGCGTGCCTCGCTCGAGCAAGAGATGGACGGAGCAAGTGTGCTGGCGCATGAGAAATATGGTTTTGACCTATCGCAATCACGCGTGCATACTGTTCTGGTCGCTCGGCAACGAGAGCGGAAACGGAAAGGCGTTCCCCGCTATGAAAAAAGCCGCGCTCGAACTCGACAATACTCGCCCGATTCATTACGAACCCGACGCATACCTCAAAACCACGGATATTATGAGCGAAATGTACACCAAGGAAGAGCAGATGGAAGAGATCGCTCACAATAAGTGCCACATTCACTCTATGGCTCTGTGGGCGCCGCTCGGTCACCTTCTCACCCCGAGAATGTACAAGGATAAGCCGTTCATTCAGTGCGAATACGCTCACTGCATGGGCAACAGTCTCGGCAACTTCGAGGATTATTGGAAGCATTTCAGAAAGAACGACAGACTTTGCGGCGGATATATCTGGGACTTTGCCGACCAAGCAATCAAGCGCGTAAATCAGGACGGCGTGGTGGAATACACCTACGGCGGCGATTGGGGCGATAAGCCAAACGACGGCACTTTCGCTTTCAACGGTATCGTTAGAGCGGACAGAAGCCCGAATCCCGCATTCTACGAGGTCGCGAAGGTCTATCAGCAAGTGCAATTCGAGCGTAAAGGCGACAAAATCGAACTTACCAACGAATATATGTTCACCAATCTCGATAGATTTGCGTTTAGATGCGAACTTTTGCAGAACGGCGTAGTGACCGAAACAAAAACCGTGGATATGCCGCCCGTAAAGCCACTTGAAAAGGGATGCGTGGATATGCCGTTTGTTATCGAGAATAATAACTGCAAGGAAATCGCAATCAACTGCTACGCGGTGGTGAAGGGCAAATTCGACGTGTTCGAGGACGGCGACGTCGTTGCATACGAGCAACTCGACCTGACGGGCTACGTTCCGCAACCGTTCAAGAGCGCACAAGGCAAAACCGTGTTCAACGAGGACGGAAAGATAGTGCTCGAATGCGGAAAAATGCGCGCGGTCGTGTCCAAAAACGGCGGTTGTATTTCATCTATTACGGTTGACGGAAAAGAGAAACTCGCGGCTCCGATTATGCTCAATTTCTGGCGCGCGGCAATCGACAACGACAAATCTCCGCAAGTGCCTGCTTTTGCAATCGCACTGCTCGGCAAAACTTACTTCAAATCCTGCAAGGATCATCTCGTCAAATCCAATATGACCATAACCGACAAGTCGCTCGTCATAGATTGGTCTTGCACGCCGCAAATGTGGTCGCTCAAAACCGTCTACGAGGCAGGTGAGGACGGACTCAAAGTGTCGATGAGAGTGAAAAACAATATGTTCTCGCTTCCGAGATACGGTTTCAGAATGGGGCTTGCTTCATCCGACGATATGACCTTCTTTGCAAGAGGACCTCACGAGAATTATTGCGACAGAAAAGCCGCGGCAAAACTTGGAATTTATTCGGGCAAAATTGCGGATTTCGAGCACGATTATCTCGTCCCGCAAGAGAACGGCAACCACACCGACGCTCGTTGGCTCAAAGTGGGCGGAGAGGACGGTCTGACGTTCGTTGCGTGCGACAAACCGTTTGAGTTCAGCGTGCATAATTATACACAAGAGGCGCTCGAAGAGGCAACTCACGCTCACGAACTCAAACACGGCGGCGTCGTCGAAGTCTGCATAGACGGAGCGCAAAGAGGCGTCGGAGGCGACGTGCCTGCACTTGCTTGCACGAAGAAACGCTATAAGATACTTCCCAACCGCTATCACGAATTCAGCTTTGTCATCAAAGCGTGAGATCGCAAGCGCGATATAAGCAAGCGTACGTTAAACGAAAGTGTATGACTTGCGCGTATAAGAATTCAAAACGCAACTGTTTAACACATAAATATTCAAAAGCGTAAAGCGAAACGAAAAATCACATTTTCAAAGGCATTGCACCGTATCGTGCAATGCCTTTTCAATTTGGCAAAAAGTTTGACAAAGATTGTTTTTTATCATAAGATAAAGGTGCGACAAATCTTAATATCTAATGTGAAAGTCCTATTACTTCGGTAACAGGTGCATTTTTCGCGTATCATAGCTTTTGCATTGGATAGAGCATATGGATTTGTCGCAGAATCAGCGGGGATGCACTTGTTATATTTTTTATGAAAGTTTTGTCCTCGCAATAAAATTTTGTGAGGAGTAAGATGAAATCCAGCAAAAAAATTATTTGTATTGTTCTTGCCGTTATCGTGGTTGCGATAGCGGTAACTGCTGTGACGTGCGTTCTTGTAAAGCGTAGTCACTCGGAAGAGTTCACAATTACCGTCCACCCGAATAACGGACAGGTAGATTTTGAATGGGACATCAACACCGATATTCCTATAATAACGAAAGACGGCTACCATATTGCGGGGTATTTTCTCGATGCAGAAATGACGGCAAGTACATCGTTTGAGTCGTTAAAATCGACAAAATTAACCCAAAATATCGATGTTTATGTGAAATGGGAAGAGAATACTTGTGAACATATTGACGTGATCGATCCTGCCGTTGAGCCTACTTGCACACAAAAAGGGCTTACAGAAGGTAAACATTGCTCGGTATGCAACGAAATCTTGATTGTACAAAAAGAAATTGCTGCACTCGGACATGATTATGAAAGTCATATTGGAAAGTCTGCGACTTGTACCGAAAAAGGGTGGAGAGATTATGTGACTTGTAAGCGAGACGGATGTAAT
>JBNMJA010000058.1:0-8939 GCA_050873585.1 Bacillota bacterium
TACGAAACGTCGTCGCTCGGCGCGGCAATCACAGCATTCACCGGACTTGGCGTATACAAGTCCTTTGAAGAGGCGGCAAAAAATATGGTGCACATGTCGGCAGAGTTCACGCCCGATATGAAAGAGCACGAACTCTACAACAAACTCTACAGCAGAATATATCGTCGAATTTATCCCAACAATAAGCGACTTTACGACGATTTGAAACAAATTCTTCGCAGTGCAAAAGAGAAAGAAAACGAATAAAGAAAAATAAAAAATATGAATAAATCGTGGCTTTATATGACGATTTTTGTCATATGAAGTTGCAGTTTGGAGGAAAACTATGTCAAAACCCTACAAAGAGTACGAACCCAAATGGATCACCGAAGCGCCGAATCCTCGCTCATTCCGCTCCATAATGAAGTGGGGCGATCCCGCAAGATACAAAGCGCCCAAGGAGGGGCTTTACAAACTCATCAAGAGCATCTTTTCGCTCACCGACGACGATTTCAAAACAATGGTGGATACGGGCGAACAACTCGTTGACGTGCACGTCGATAGCGCGCTCACCAAAGAGCAAATCGAGGCCATCACGGTCATCGTCGGTCCCGATAACGCAACCACCGACGACTTTGAAAGAGTGCGTCTTGCATACGGAAAAACGATGATAGACATTATGAGATTGAGAAAGGGCATCGTCGAAAACGTGCCCGATATCGTCGTCTATCCCACTGACAAAACGCAAATAGAAAACCTCGTAAAATACGCCGATAAGAACGGCATCAAAGTGTACGTCCACGCAGGCGGCTCGTCCGTCACTCGCGGCACGGAAGCAATGGTCAGCCCCAACATTATGATTGACATCAGCAAGAATTTCAACAAGGTTATTGCGTTCAACGAGGTCAATCAGACGATCACCGTACAGCCGGGCATCAGCGGTCCGCAACTCGAGGATATCCTCAATCACGCTCCCGAAAACTTCGGCACTACCAAACGCTACACCTGCGGACACTTCCCGCAATCCTTCGAGTATTCGTGCGTAGGCGGCTGGGTGGTTACGCGCGGCTCGGGACAAAATTCAACCTATTACGGTTGCGCCGCGGACCTCGTACTCAAACAAGAATACGTCACGCCAATCGGCGTCATCAAATCGGACGGAGCGCCCAGAAAAGCAACCGGTCCCGATATCGACCAGATTATGATGGGAAGCGAAGGTTGCTTCGGTATTCTCACCGAGGTCACACTCAAAGTGTTCAATCTCAGCAAAAAGCACAAGAAATTCTCGTTTATGTTCCCCACGTGGGAAGACGGCATGGCGGTTATGAGAGAAGTTATGCAAGGCGAGTTCGGACACCCGTCGGCATTCCGCCTTTCGGACGCAGAGGAAACGGATATGATGTCGCATATGTACGGCATCATCGGCTCTCCGCTTGAACCGCTTCTTGCCGCAAAAGGATACAAACAACACTCGAGATGCTTGCTCCTCGGTTTCTGCGACGGCGAGAGCGGACTCCAAAGAAATATCTACCGCAATATCCGCAAGATCGCAAGAAAGTATCACGGACTCTACCTCACGGGCTACGTCACGACGTCCTGGGAACACGGCAGATTCTCCGATCCGTACCTTCGCGACACTATTCAGGATTACGGCATCATCATCGACACGCTCGAGTGCGCGGTCAATTGGGACAATATGCCCAAGGTGCACGACGAGGTGAGAGAAGTGGTCAAAGCATGGCCGAACGCAATCTGCACTTGTCATATTTCCCACAGTTATCCGCAAGGCGCAAACCTCTATTTCATCTTCATCATCAAGACTACCGACCTCGACGCTTTCAGAAAGTATCATAGTTCCATCCTCCAGGCGATTGCGGATTCGGGCGCGGCGCTTTCGCACCACCACGGCATCGGCAAACTCTTTGCTCCGTACCTCGAGGGTTCGATCGGAAGCGAGCAACTCAAAGTGTTCAAGGCTCTCAAAGCATACTTCGACCCCAACAACACGCTCAACCCCGGCGGAACGCTCGCACTTGACGAGCATCCCGCAAACTTCTAAGATGCGATAGTAGGGAAGAGCGGCGCATCGAATCTGCGCATTTCCCGAACGTAAATCGATTTTGCGACGTCTGCAAAAAATGCAGGCGTCGCTTTTTTGAAAAAACACGAAATATCGTATGCGCATACGTCTATATATGCAAGCGTTGAAAAAAGGACGCAAGCACATATGTACGCGTTTACATGCGTTTGAGAAACACGGAGGCACATATGAAAGTGTTTGCACGCGTTTAAAAAGTGCGTATGTACGCATGCATATGCTTGCAAGCACTGCAAAAACGGAAAACACATATGAGTCTGTTTGCATGCGCCGCAAAAGAGAGAAATGTTTACGATCGTATTTGCATATGGAAATATGTGCTAGCATTTGCGGATTTTACGAAAACAAAATCAAAAACACTCTTTTATTCGTATGCGTTATGTGTTAATATATACCCAAAGGGGAAACGATGAGAGGAAAAGTTTACGATTCAAAGTGGTTTTATATCTGCATTTTCGTGCTCGCCGCCATTGACGTGCTTTTCGTGTTGCATATATGTTGTTCTTACGAGGCGATTATAAGACCGATTTTGCCGCGACTCATCGAAGAAAACAAAATCGGAAACACCGTGAGCGGCGCAAACTGGCTTGCATATTTCACGATTCTATCCAACTTATTCGTGTCTGTTTGGTTCGTTTTGTGGACAGTGGGAAAACTTTTCAAAGTGGAATCGCTGGTTCGCTTTTGTCAGGATCAAACGATTGCGACTTGCGTCACACTTTACATATTCGTGACGGGATTTTTGTATACGGGATCGACGGTTTTCGGAATAAGATGGTTTGAAAAGTGCGACGGATACGCGGTTTTCAACAACGTCGTCAACGTGTATCACCACTTTATAGTGCCGCCGATAACCGTTGCTATTTATTTTACGATGCCGCTTCAAAAATATAACGCACCGCGTGACGTGGCGATGAGCGCAATGCTTTTCCCGATGGCGTATCTTGCGTTTTCGCTGATTCGAGGCAAGTCGATAAGCTGGTATGCATATCCGATTTTCCGTCCTGAAACGCTTTGGGATGCCGTTTTTCCTGCAAGGGAGTACAGTTTTGCGCCTGCAGTGTGCCTTTTGCTGTGTGAAATGTTGATTTTGACGGCAATATTTTTTATTTCGGCATACGTAATGACGAAAATTCAAAACAAGCGATTTGAAAAAATCGAGGTCGCAAAAGGGGAATACGTGCGAGAAATTCCTCAAAAAATCGAAATAGAAACAAAAAATGCGGCATAAAATCAAAAATAATCACTGAAATTAAGTAAAACCGCAGATTTGTAAAAACAACATAAACATAGATGGATTGTTAAACTGTTATAACTTATAGTTTGAGCGACGATTTGACAGAAATCAAATCGCAGTGAATTTATATCAAAAAACGGTTTTTTATATCAAAAATCCGAACTAAAAATTGCAAAAAAACCATCAAAAACGCTCAAAAAAGCACAAAGAAACGCTCAAAAAAGCACAAAGAAACGCTCAAAAAAGCACAAAGAAACGCTCAAGAAAAGTTCAATATTAAATAAGCGGGGAAAAATAAAAAAAAACGGATTCGTTTTGCGAATCCGTTTTTTATATGAGGGGATTTTTCCGTATATTATTCGGTTTGTTCCTCGAGTGCTTTTTTGTATGCGTCGAGCACCGTTTGTTTGAAGAGTTCTCTCGTTTCGGTGTTGATGGGGTGCACTATGTCTTTGTAATCTCCGTCGGGAGTTTTTCTTGACGGCATCGCAACGAAATCTCCGCCTTCTCCCGATACGATTTTTATGTCGTGCACGGCAAAGCATTTGTCGATTGTCAATGACGCGACGGCTTTGAGTTTTCCTCCGTCTTGTGATACGAGTCTGATTCTGACGTCTGAAATTTCCATATTCGCTCTCCTTTGTCGGATTTATTGTATTATACCACCGTGAGGAAAAATAAACAATACAAATCTTAAAAATCGTATAAAAACGATACGAATTGTATAATTATATTGTAAATATGGGCAACAAATACCGATAGCAAATACGGGTGAAAGAATAGAGGAAACGATACGAAGTATATATCAACGAAATATATTAACCGAAGAAACGCTAAAGCCGAGAAACCTTGCGTGACAAAACGTTGAAGAGGATTCATATACTGAAATATGGATTTTTCAAAGGTAAAAAGAGGTTATTTTGTGGGGATAGGGGGCGTCGGAGTGAACGCTCTTGCAAGGTTTGCCACGGATTTCGGCATCGAGGTGAGCGGAAGCGACGCAAAAGTCAACGGATTGTGCGCAAAACTTGTGGAAAGAGGCGCGTTAATCGGAGATAAGCCTAATTTCGAAGCTCTCGATAAGGCGGACTTTTTGGTGTTTTCGTCGGCGATTCCGAGCGATAATCCCGAAATCGTAAGGGCAAAGAAAATGGGAATCCCCGTTTTTGAAAGACACGAATTCTTGGGGGAAGTCGCGGCGCTGTTCGGAAAAGTGGTGGGGATTGCCGGCACGCACGGAAAAACTACGACGAGCGCAATGCTCACTCAGATACTCTTTGAAAACGGCGTAAAATTTGCATCGATGATAGGCGGCGAAAGCATAGATTTTTCAAATTACGTCAATAATACCGGTGCAAAGAATTTTGCGGAGTTGAAAGATTGCGTTTTTGCGTGCGAAGCGTGCGAGTATAAGCGAAATTTGCTTGCGTTGCCTGTGGGCGTAGCGGTCGTGCTGAACGCAGAGTGCGACCATCCCGATTGTTACGAAAACCTCGAAAGCGTGAAGAGCACGTTTGCCGAATTTTTGCAAAAATCAAAAGTGAAAATCGTGTGCGACGAATATGCGGACTTGGTTGATGGCGATTGTCGCCCGAAAGAAACGAGCGGTTTTTGCGTGCGATTGTCGGGAGAAGAAAAAGGAAAAGTGCGTTGCTTTTACAACGGGAAAAACGCAATATATTCGGACGGCAAATCTATGGCTTCCGTAAAACTTCAAGACGATGGAGAGTACAATTACAAAAACGCCGCCTTTGCGCTTGCAGCCGCAAAGGCAATCGGACAGGACTTCAAAAAGAGCGTGCATGCGCTCAAGGAGTATCGCGGAGTGAAACGCCGCTTCGAGCGGACGCAAGATATTGCAGGCGCAAAGGTATATTTCGATTTCGCACATCACCCGAGCGAAATCGCATCGCTAATCGAGCGTGCAAAGCCTATGGGCAAAATTCTCGTCGTCTTTCAACCGCACACGTATTCGCGCACGAAAGCGTATCTGAACGACTTTGCAAAAGTGCTCGGCGCAAAAAACAACGGCGTGAAAGCGCTTGCGATTATGCCCACTTACGCCGCGCGCGAAATTCCTCAAGACGGCGTTGAAAGCGACGAGCTTGTCAAGGCGATTTTTGACAAATTTCGCAAACGAAACGTTTATCTTGTCAAAGACAAGCAATCAACCGTTGATTTTGTCAAATCGCAAGCAAAAAATCACGACGTGATATTGATGATAGGCGCAGGCGACATATACGACTTGAAAGAACTGCTCTAATATGCATATATGCACATTGGAACATATGTGAAGGGAAAAAATCGAGGTGGGATAATATGCAGAGTTATTAAATTAATAATTAATAATGAATAATTAATAATTGCGGAGATATTAAAAAACTCCACAACTGCACCGCAGGTGCAATATCACTTTTGGCGCAAGCCAAAAATATCACTGTGCCGTAGCACAATATAACTGCGACATAGTCGCAATCTAACTTTAAGCCCGAACGAAGTGAGAATATCATCGTGCCCGCTCGATATCGTCACGAAGCGATATCATCGCCGCAGGCTATAATATAAAAACGCAAAGCGTCTGCCTTGCGTTTTATATTATATCTTCGGCGTTGAAATCGAGAAGGCGTTTTATGTTGTCCGCCATTACGATGAGCGAATGACATTTGGATAGGGCGTTCTGATAGTCTTCACACGCTATCGAGCCTTGCGTTTCGGCAAGCGCGACGGAGAACGCTCTTACGTCGGGCGAAAAAGCGAAAAGTTCCATATACGTGCGCTTTTTCTCCCACCAAACGAAGATTTCGTCTGCCATGGCAAGACAATCTTCGCTCTCGACCTTTATTGCGTTTTCAAGCGCGACGAGTTTGTCGTTGAGGACGGAAAAAGTTTTGTGTATATAAAAATCTTCAAGCACGCCGCCCGTGATGACGATGACGAGGATTACGATTGCGAGCACGACTTTTTTCATTGGTTTTCACCTCCGTGAGAGGTCAAAAAGGCAGGTTTGCTCTTTGGAACTTCTGACGATTGATCGTCGCTTGAATCGCCATCTCCCGATTGCTCGTCCGATGGCAAGGTGGAAGTGATATAATCGCCTTTGTAGGGTTGAATGAACACGTCCTGTCCCGCAACGAGCAACACGAGTACGTCTTGCTGTTTCATCTCGATTGAGTTGAGATAGGCAAGCACGTCCTCTTTGACGTTGCCCTCGAGCGTTGCGAGATTTTCCGCGACGAATTCCCCTTCCATAATCACGGTGACGGGGATTTCGGCCTTTGGGGGATT
The DNA here is from genome assembly GCA_050873585.1 of Bacillota bacterium. Taxonomy (GTDB): domain Bacteria; phylum Bacillota; class Clostridia; order Christensenellales; family CAG-917; genus CAG-475. Next base: position 6,600 of record JBNMJA010000058.1, read on the forward strand.
TATATCCACGTCCGAGGGGGCAAGCGGTCTATTTTGCGATTTTTGAAGCACGCTCATATTGCCGTTGGTTTCCAAAATGGCGTATTCGACTTCGGACGGATTGAAACAACCTGCGCCTCTCAACGCTTCCATAATGTCGTCGATATTGAGGTTGAGTTCTTTCATAACGTCGGGAAGAATGTTGCCGTTTTGAATGATGATAATCGGCTTGCCGTTGAGGAATTTGCGGAATTTGACGCTTTTGGTGGCAAGTTTGGTGATGATGATATGCACCAAAAACAGCGAAAAAACGGGAATGATTCCATACAGAATCGGGATTGACGAATCTGCCATAGGAATGCATACGAGGTCGCTTGCAACGAGCGTTATGGCAAGTTCAAACGGTTGCAACTCGCCAAGTTGCCTTTTGCCCATCAGTCGCATTGCGATGAGCAATACGAAATATAGAATCAAACACCTTATAAACAAATTGAGCATATGCGTAGTGTGCTTATAAGGTCGATTTTTATGCGGTCAGGATTTTCTTTGCGGTTTCGTCTTGAATTTCGATTTCGGTTTTGCGGATTTGTGCTTTTTGAGCGACAGTTTTGAAATTGCCGAATCGGGCGCAAACAGTTTTATGCACCCGACGACGTCGACTATATCGAATGCGGACACGACGATAAAGAAAAAGAATACGATATATACGCCTATCACGACGGTTGCGGTGATATAGTCGGCGTAGGTTACGAGCAGTTTTGCACCGAAAAATCCCGTAACGGCAATTGGAATCGACAGCAGTACGAGGGGCGTGATTTTTTTCAAATCCACGAAAGAGCCGACCTCTTTTTTGAGGACGACGAGGTTGAGTACGGAAACGAGCAAAAAGCATACGCCCGTTGAAAGCGCCATTGCGTATACGCCGATATATTTTGGCATAAAAAAGATGCAAGGGAGCATCGCAAGTGCGCCTACAATCGTGTTGAGCAGGGTGTTTTGCTCTTTGCCGAGGGAGTTGAGCATGGGTGTTGTGGCTTGAGCTACGGCTATCGGGAAGAGCATCATCGAGCAGTAAGATACGAATTTGCCCGCCTCTTTGTCGCCGAACAGCAGTTTGCCGAGGCTCTGTCCGAGTGGGAGATATACGGCAAAAAACAGGCACGCTATCACGATTGCAAAGAGCATTGACGTGGACATCTTAGCGCGGACGGCGTCCATATCGCCTTTGGCGCGGAGTTCGGCTATGTCTGGTACGAATACCACGCTCAACGCACTGATGAAGGATACGGGCGCCATAATCAGCGGCAACGCCATTCCCGCAACTCTGCCGTATTGCGCCGTCGCTTCGGCAAGCGTCAAACCCGATTTGACAAGCATTTTGGGAAGCACGAGAGCCGTCAACGACGCAACGAGCGACGTGATTATGCGAGTGGCGGAGAGCGGAACGGTTTTGAGCGTCAAATCTTTGAATCCGCTCGGCTTGCAGAGCCGTCCGCCGCATACGAAATAGAGCAGCGTGAGAATAACTACGCACGCAAAGTCGGATATGGTCATAGCAAGCGCAATGCTTTCTCCGCCGCTCAAGCGCGTGGCAAGAGTCATCGTGAAAACGATGGAAAGGGATATTTTGATGATTTCGTCAACGAGTTCGGTGGACGAAAATGCCAAAAAGTTTTTGCGGCCCCAAAACCAACTGCGAAGCGATGCGTACAACGTGGACGTGATCAAAGTGGGGAGCATTATAAAAAATAACGGCAGTGAATCCGGGTTTGAAAACAGCGGAGCGATTTTGCCGCCGAGTCCGAAGAAAACCGCGCAAATCACTGCGGATATCGAAAGCCCCATAATCATCGAGGCGGTGGCTAGAGAGTTTTGTTTTTTGATATTTCCGTTTGCCTCGGCAATTTTGCGCGACAGCACTGTGGGCGCACCTGCCGTGATCGTGAAAAGCATAAGAAGGACGCTGAGCGCAATCTGGTAAAGTCCGACGACTTCCGCTCCGAGTGCGCGCGACATCCACATTTTGAATATAAACGATGCAAGCCTCGTCACGATTGAAAAGCCCGTGACTATGCCGAAAGATTTTACGGTTTTGTTCATATTCAAGGATATGCGTATAGATTAATTAATAATGAATAATTAATAATTAATAATTGAGGGTGGGACACCCACACTCAAACGAAAACTTGTTTGATGTGTACTTATAAATTAAATGTGTTATTTCGAAGACGGAACACGAGCCGCAACGGCGGCGACCGTAGCGAGCGCCGAACTCGTCGCACACAAGCCCCATTGCTCCAACCGCTACTTGTTGCAGTTGTTCGCTTTGGTTCTTTGTGCTCCTCTTCCCACACGACGAAA
>JBNMJA010000059.1:0-8837 GCA_050873585.1 Bacillota bacterium
CGACGAGGCCGAGTCCGGTTGCGTCTTTGACGGTCTTGATAACTTGGACCTTGTTGGGACCAACTTCTTTGAGGACGACGTCAAATTCGGTCTTTTCTTCTTCAACGGGAGCTGCTGCAACTGCGCCTGCTGCTGCGACGGGAGCTGCTGCGCTTACGCCGAATTCCTCTTCGAGTGCTTTAACGAAATCATTGAGTTCAAGGACTGTCATAGCCTTGATTTCTTCCATAAGTTTATTCAAATCTGCCATTTTAGTTTTCTCCGTTTAATTTATTTTTGGTTTACGATCACGCAATAGCGCGGTTACTCTGCCTTTGCCTCTGCGATTTTGTTCAAGCAAATAGCAAGTTTCGAGATAGGTGCTTGCAAAGAGCCAAGCATCTTTGAGAGCAAAATTTCCTTTGAAGGAATTTCTGCGATTTGTTTCAAGCCTGCTTCATCGAGGAATTCGCCTTCGACCATACCGCACTTTGTCTTCATCTTGTTGAAAGCTTTGATGTTTTTGACAACGTACTTTGCAGGAGCAACGGCATCCGTGGATGAGAACGCAACAGCAGTCGGACCATTGAGAGCTTCGTCGAATTGGGTGTAACCGAGTTCGTTGAAAGCAATCTTGACGAGGCGGTTTTTCAAAACTGCGTAATCCACACCGTTTTCTCTGAGTTCCTTACGGAAAGCCGTGTCTTGAGCGACCGTAAGGCCCATGTAGTCAACGATGACGATGGACTTTGCAGAAGAAATTTTGGCCTTGATGTCTTCGACTTGTTGCTTTTTGGCTTCAAGAACTTCTTTGTTCATCTTTACCTCCTATAAAAGTTGGCGACTTACGTCGCGAAAAATTAAAGCGTCATTCCAAAAGAGAATGACGCATAGATACAAAATGAAGTATTCAGCACATCCTCGGCAAGCGATAGAACTTACGGCATACGCCACTTGCTGTCTTTGGAACGCATATATAATACAATTTTTAAGCAAGTCCTGTCAACCGATTTTGCAAAATAATTGCGCTTGAACTCAAAAAGTTCCCCTATTTCTAAAAAGCGGTATAGAATCCTCAAAAAGCAACGAGAAAGGCGCAACTTGCGCCCTTCCCGTCTTTTTGAGCATCAATCAGTTTTGATAAAAATTTACAATCTGCACACCCGCACTCAAAACGTTTCCTTCGGGCGTTCTGACAAGAAGTGTCGGGCGCTGATAGCCAAACTCCTTGGTCAATTCGTCTCCGCTAATCGAGGACACAAAGGTGTTATCGGTCCAAACGCCGTCGATTCTCTTTGTCACATAGCAATCTTTTGTCACGACGACGGTATTGCCGTTTGAGTCGGTTTCTTCGGATTCGACCGTCGTATAATAGCGCAAATACACTTCCGAGCCCGCTATTCCCTCGACTCTGAGAACTCCGTTTTCGTCAATGTATCCGCTTGTCGGTATTTCGGAGATAACGAACGAACAGCCGTTTGAAGTGTCAATATCGCTTGAAAGGTCTCCAAACACATAACCGCTCTTTGCAGTTGTTGTCGTTGAAAAGCCTATCGATGTCGAATTGTTTATCTTGATTGCGACTTCACCAGAGAATCCGGAACTTGTGCTGTCGATTTTGATTGTCACTTGCGCTCCGAACAGTGTTTCGATAAACTCTCTTTCGGTATCGTACGATGCGCCGTCAATTTTGATTGCGTGCATTAGTTCGGTCAGTATTTTGGCATTTCTTTCATCCGTATTAATGATTTGTTGCGCAAGATTAAAGCTGTTGCCGCCACTTCCTATCTTAATCAAAGTACAGACGACTTCTTCGAGCGTTCTGTATCCTCTTATGTTCTTCGTTTTCACGGTAAGTCCGTTATCGTCTTGCGAAACGAGAGGCCAAAGCCCTCTGAAGAGTTTGCAAAACGGATCAAGAACGCTTTCATTCGTCGAATCCGCACTATTTCCATAGTTCAGAGTATTGCCGAAAAGATTGTACTTAAACAACGTCGGCAAATCTATGTTTTCAAAGACGATGCCTCTGAAATCGGAGTTTATCACGAGATGCGAATCGTCTGCAAAGAATTTTGCTCCGAACTCGCTTAGAGATTCTTCGTCCAAAACGGCACTTGCCGCGTTATAGATATAATCGCCGAACAAGTATACCGCCGTCGGCCAAATATATATGCCGTACGTATTGTTGCCGCTACCGCCAACCATGGTTGCGTCTTGATTGATTTGAACCGCCAACTTGTTGTTTACGACGCTCATTTGTGCAATTGTCACGGGATCGTCACCCTCAAAGTATCTATAACTAAGCGTTGCGTTAACTGCGGCGTTATTTTTATCTTTGAGATCGAGTTTCGTCACCGAACTCAAAACGAATTGCCCGTCAAGGACGAGATTGTCAAGACCTACGACGTCGGAGAATCTGCCGTTATTGCGAGCGTCGAATGCGGTTGCGTCAAGCGAAATGCCCTTTATATCCAGCGTGGACACCGTTTCAAACACGGCTTCTTCGCTATAATCCGCCTTTAAAGCTGTCATACTTCTTTCGATTTCGTCTCCTCTTGCGGTTGCAAATTCAAGACCTTCGATTGAAATCGAAATTCTCGGATATACGTCGTTGAGATTCTCGTTCGCTTTTTTCAACGATGCGAATCCTGCAACGATTTCAAACGAATCGAGTGCCCCGCCGTTCAATCTATACTGCAAACGCACGTCGGTATCTTCGTTTATTACTTTACCGATTTCGCTAGGCAGCATATTGACGAGCATACTCAATATGTCACCGTCCATATCTAAAGCCGTGCTATAGAATCCCTTTTGATCGATAATCGTTTCGTCGTTGATAAAGAACATATTTGCAATATTCTCGTTTGTCAACACTTTCCTGAAATTGACGATTTCATCATCACAAATATCTTCTACCTTAACGTCTTTTCCTAAGATACTGCTAAACAAATTCCAATTGCTTGCCACAGCGTCACGCAAATCAGTTCCGCCGAGTTTGAAAAACCCGTTGATTATTGCGCTGATTGCGTCGGTTCTCATATTTCTTGCAAACCAATTGATGACCGCGTTGATGCTTGTCATATTACCCTCGGTACCGATAGAATCGACTGTCAAAAAATCGCTTAAAGTCGAAACATAACACTCGTTGAAGTATTCAAACGGGATCTTCATATTTTGATTTGCAAAGTCGACGTAGAGATTATATACGTCGTCAAGGAAGTAATAGAGCGTAATCCAATTTTCGCCGTTATCGGGATCGTATAATCTCATCTTAAACGCAGAATTTGCGCTCGATTCCCCTCTGATGCCTCTGCCCAATACAATCGTCAAATCCAAGCCGACGTTTACGGTTGAATAGATATTTCCTTGAGCATCCACAGTATCGAGTGCAAGTACGAGATCGATTGCGGTCTTGAAATCGTCATTTTGAGATATAGTTTGACTTCCTAGGCTCGTGGAGTTATCCCAAAGCGTGTTGAAAAACGCTTGGATTTTATCGACCTTCGGTTTTGGTTGAAGTTTTGCCGAGCCTGATTGAATATCACCGTCCGTGCAATGCACGTTGAACGGCTCTTGATCATTGGTGTATGCAAACTTGATTTCAGCCCACTCTTCTTTCGTTCCTTGATACGTAACGTTTGCGCCCTCTGCCAATCCGCTAAAACTCGTTACCGTATTGGGGATCGTAACATTCGTGACATTGTTTGAAAAATTCACACTCGCGACGGTTCTGCCGTTATTCATTGACGGAACTGTCAAAGAGTTGAGTTTAATGTTTACAGCGGAAATGCCGTAGGCTGATGCATTCTCATCTGTATAACTTAAAACAGTCTTATTTGCGGACAACGTTTTGTAATTCGTATATTTTTCTGGAATATAAAGTTCTGTGCTGCCAAAATCCGAAGCAACACTTCTTTGTCCCGTTTTGAAGTCAATAATAAGTTTCCCGTCTTCGATTGCAAAGACTCCGTTTTCATCGAGTTCTTCAATCAAAAGATTTCTGATATTGGCAATATAACTCGTAGGACGCTGAACGTCATAATTGCCGATATTTACTATGGTTCTTGAAGATTCCTTCAACTCATAGTAACGACCATTTTCGATAAATTCAGCAAAATTATACTCGGAATATCCGTCATAATAACCTGACCATCCGTTTTGCGTTACTTTGCATATCTCAACCCATCCTATTCCGTCCAAACTATAACTTTTAACCGTCATGCTCTGTGCCTTTTTCAAAAAGTCTTTGACCTCGGCAAGAGTCATTCCCGGAGTGAGTTTAGTGCCAGGATAATTCGGATCGTCGGTCGGCTTGTCCGGGGTATCTGGCTTATCGGGTTGATCCGGTGTGTCGGGCGTATCTGGCGTGTCGGGATTCGATTTAACGACGTCGTCGCCCACTTTGATATCTCCGTCAGAGCAATGCACGTTGTAGAGCGATTTTTCTTGCGTAACGCCCAAATTCACGGCAAACCACTCCGCTTTCGTGCCCAAGAACGTAATATCTGTGTCATCGAAAAGTCCCTCGACCTTTTTCACGGTTTTGGGGATAACGACTGTCGAAATGCCGTCCAAATTTGCCTCAACAACGGTTTTTTCTCCGTTTCTTTCAGGTACAGTCAAACTGTTGAGAGTAAGAACGGTGTCCGCGAGTTTGCATGTCGTGCCGTCTATATCTTCAAAAACGAGCATAGATTTAGTTGTGGAAAGCGATTTATAACTCTTTTTAAAGCTCTCGGGAACGGTGATAAGTGCAGTATTAAAGTCTTTTGCGACGATTTTTGACCAGTAGCTATCGTCCTGCGCCCCGTATTCGATGATTATGTTGTTGTTTTCGATGCGGAAACCTTTCTCTTCCATTTCCTCAAACAAATCTTCGAGCATAGGTTCTACCATTGAGAACGACGAAGTGTCAACGTCAAATCCTGCAGTGCTTATAATATCGTAATCGAGTTTATTGCCTTCGGTGCGGAATTCGTAAAATCTATCGTCCTCAATAAACGCGGCATACGAGTACCCGTTGGCAAAACTTGCACGGTAATAGCCGTTTTTCGTACTCGTCATAGCAAATCCAACGTTGCCGTCCTTATCATAGGCTTCATATGTCATGCTTTCGAGGTTTTTGAACTCCGTTTTGACAGAATCGAGAGTCATACCTTCTTTGAGTTTGATAGGTTTTGCATCGTTCTGATTGCAAGCGACAAAAACCGTTGTCATTGCCAAAATCAATAGTAAAACAGCAAAAACGGAAAACTTTTTCATATTTTTCTCCTCCAATTATTGCAAATAGAAAATATGCGAAAAATCAAAAATCATATCCCCTATTTATCTATATATTACCACTCATTCCCAAGTGTGTCAACATTCTATCGAACACAGTGTATTTCAACGCAGTGAAAACGCACTTTCCAATCATAAAACATAACTTATACGCAATCACGAAAAATTGAGAATTCCGCAACTGCACCGCAGGTGCAATATCACTTGCGCAAAGCGCAAATATCACTGTGCCACAGGCACAATATAACTGCACGCATGTGCAATATAACCATAACCTTCAACAATTAGCAAAAACTAAAACGACGCTTTTAGATAACAAACAAAAATGTGCCACTCCATCACTCTAATCTGAGAACTCGCCAAGCAGATGGGTAACAAGAAAGCACCCGATTGTCGAGCGTCCAACGTACATATCGTACGTGACTGTTTGTGAAAGTGACTCTGCCGAAGTTATTTAAAACTATCTACTTCGACAACATAATTAAAATGGGCTTTCTAGAATATAATAGTGCGCCAAATAGATGAAGAACAAGAAAGAGCCACTCCGCACAGACAGGAGCGTACTTGTCGTACGTGACTGTTTGTGAGAGTGGCTCTGACACAGTTATTCGCTATTTGGCGCGCTATTATTAGCCCATGCGATAGAGAACCTTGATGGACGGTCCCATAGTCGTTGCAATATAAATGGATCTGAAATAAACGCCTTTTGCCGCTGCCGGTTTTGCTTTGACGAGAGCGTCCATAAGGGTGTTGAAGTTCTCGGTGAGTTTTTCAACGCCGAAGGAAGCTTTGCCGAAAGGAACGTGGCAGATAGCTTGTTTGTCGACTCTGTATTCGACTTTACCTGCTTTAATGTCGTGGATAGCACGAGTGATATCCATCGTAACGGTACCGGATTTGGGGTTAGGCATCAATCCCTTAGGACCGAGGACCTTACCGAGACGACCGACAACGCCCATCATATCGGGAGTTGTGACGATGACGTCATAGTCGAACCAGTTTTCTTGTTGAATCTTTTGGATCATCTCTTCACCGCCGACGAAATCTGCGCCTGCAGCTTGAGCCTCGTCCGCTTTTGCACCCTTGCAGATAGCGAGGACGCGGACGGTTTTGCCTGTGCCGTTGGGAAGAACCACGACGCCACGAACTTGTTGGTCAGCGTGACGGGGGTCGATACCGAGTTTGACGTGCAATTCTATCGTTTCATCGAATTTGGACTTTGCGGTTTGAACGGCAAGAGCGATTGCTTCTTGGCTCTCGTAAAGTTTGGTGTTGTCGATGAGTTTTTTCGAATCAATATAATGTTTACCGCGTTTCATACGAACCTCCTTATTCTTCCACGAGAACGCCCATGCTGCGAGCGGTACCTGCGATCATACTCATAGCGGTATCGATATTTGCTGCATTAAGGTCGGGCATTTTTTGAGTAGCAATCTCGCGAAGTTGCTCTTTTGTGAGAGTAGCGACTTTGGTTTTATTGGGGACTGCCGATGCGCTTTGCAAACCGCAAGCCTTCTTGATAAGAACGGGCGCGGGCGGTGTTTTTAGCACAAAAGTGAAAGAGTGGTCTTGATAGATGGTGATGATAACCGGGATAATCAAGCCTGCGTCTTTGGAAGTTTTCTCATTGAATTCCTTGGTAAAACCTGCGATGTTGATGCCGTGAGGGCCGAGCGTAGAGCCAACGGGCGGACCGGGGGTCGCTTTGCCGGCGGGCAACTGAAGTTTTACAACTGCTGTAATTTTCTTAGCCATAAATCCTCCTGACTAGCGTGGTTTTGCGACGGTATGAAAAGATTTGCCGTCTCCCACGAAGATTATAGTCCTGCGACTTGCGTCCTGCAGACGCGATTTAAGATAATGCACAAGCGTGCGAGTTTCAAAGTTTCTCAACCTGAGCAAAGTCGAGTTCGACGGGTGTTTGACGTCCGAACATTGCCACGATAACTTTGACTTTTTGACGTTCTGCGCTGATAGATTCGACAACTCCGATGAAGTTTTCGAGAGCGCCGTTGACGATTCTGACGTCGTCGCCGACTTTGATATCGAAATCTTCGATGCTGACGGTTTCAAGACCGATTCTTCTGATTTCGTCATCGGTAAGCGCAATAGGACGACCTGCCGAGCCAACAAAACTCGTAACTCCGCGTGCTCTGGTCACCATAAACCAAATATGGTTGGTGTAGATCATTTTGATGAAAACGTAACTCGGGAATTTTTTGCGTTGAATGACTTTTTTCTTGCCGTTTCTCTCGACGATATCGTCCTCAACGGGGATCTTTATATCAAAGATATAATCCTGAAGATTGTTGTTTTCGATCATATTTCGAAGGTCGGTTTCCACAGAATTCTCGTATCCGGAATAAGTGTGGACGACGTACCATTTCGGTTGTTCCAAATTTTCCATATAGCCCTCTACGACCAAATGAAAATGGTTGCCCGTTTACCGTCAGTGACAAGACCGAACAGACCGCCCAGCACGTAATCGAGCGCGAAGAGAATGACGAAGAAAAGCACGACCACGGTCAGCACGACTGCGGTGTTCTTTCCGACTTCTTTACCCTTGGGCCAAGTAACCTTTTTAAGTTCGGAAACGATACCTTTTATGCCCTTGCCCATTCTTTTGAAGATATTGGGCTTATCGGACGGTTTTTTGGTGTTTGCGGACTTTTTGGCTTTGGAAGACTCGTTTTTGGAATCAACGTTAACAGCGGCCTTTTGAACTTCGACTTGAGCCGTGTTGTTGTTCGTTTCTTCGGTTGAGGTTTGGGTTTTTGGCGTTTTCTTTGCCATATTGCCTCCTATCCTTAGACAGCCTTACTTAGTTTCTCTGTGCAAGGTGTGCTTTTTGCAGAATCTGCAGTATTTTTGAAGCTCCATTCTATCAGGATGCTTCTGCTTATTTTTGGTAAGGTTGTAGTTGCGTTGTTTGCACTCGGTGCAAGCGAGGACAACCTTAACTCTTGCTCCTTTTTGAGCCATAGTAGCCTCCTTTTTGTTCAGTCAATACGTACGCCCTACACGGCAAGCAATTTGCCGTGTAGAGCATTGTTGTATATATTATTGAAAGAACAAATATTATTCGATGATCTTCGCAACGACGCCGGAACCAACAGTTCTACCGCCTTCACGGATAGCGAAACGGAGACCTTCTTCGATTGCGATCGGGGTGATAAGAGTGATTTCCATATCGATGTGGTCGCCGGGCATAACCATTTCAACGCCTTGGGGGAGTTTGATGGAACCGGTAACGTCTGTCGTTCTGAAATAGAATTGAGGACGATAACCATCGAAGAACGGTGTGTGACGGCCACCCTCGTCTTTTGTCAAAACGTACACTTGAGCCGTGAAGTGAGTGTGCGGATGAATGGAGCCCGGTTTAGCAAGAACTTGACCACGCTCGATTTCGCTTCTTTGGATACCGCGGAGCAATGCGCCGATGTTGTCGCCGCCCTCTGCGTAGTCGAGAAGTTTACGGAACATTTCGATACCGGTGACAGTCGTTTCTTTCTTTTCGGTGGAGAGACCGACGATTTCGACCTTGTCGCCCATACGGAGAATACCACGTTCAACTCTAC
>JBNMJA010000060.1:0-8681 GCA_050873585.1 Bacillota bacterium
ATCGCAAACGGCGTAGTGCTCGTCGATTTTTGGGCGACTTGGTGCGGTCCGTGCAAAATGATGGCGCCCAACGTCGAAGAAACCGCAACCGACTATAAAGGGAAAGTGACCGTCGGCAAGGTTGACGTGGACGAGTGCCCGAATCTTGCGAGCCGTTTCGGAATTATGTCCATTCCGACGCTCATCGTCTTTAAGGACGGCGAGAAGAAAGAAGTGCTCGTCGGCTATCGTTTGAAAATGCAAATCGCAGAAGTTCTCGACAAGTATCTTTGATCGGAATTGAAAATAGCAAATTTCACCTTTCAAACTAAGTTTGAGGGGTGACGGCGGCGTTTTGCCGCATATATCGTTTTAAGGCGGAATACCGAAGATGATTGATTTGAAAAGCATAAAGCAAGTTGACCCCGAACTCTACGAGTCTATGCTCAAAGAACTCGAGCGTCAGCAACATAATATCGAACTTATCGCAAGCGAGAATATCGTATCCGAGGCGGTGCTTGCCGCGGCAGGTACTTTTTTGACGAATAAGTACGCCGAGGGTTATCCTTCAAAACGCTATTACGGCGGCTGTGAATACGTCGATATTGCCGAGCAACTGGCAATCGAGCGCGCAAAGGAATTGTTTGGCGTAAAATACGCAAACGTGCAACCGCACAGCGGCTCAAACGCAAACTTTGCCGCGTATTACGCGCTCCTCAACAGCGGCGATACGATTTTGGGTATGACTCTTGCCGACGGCGGTCACCTTACGCACGGCGCAAAAGTGAATATGAGCGGAAAACTCTTCAATTGCGTCGGGTACGGAATAAATCCGCAAACCGAAACGATCGACTACGACGAGGTGCGTGAAATCGCACTCGAGTGCAAGCCGAAACTCATCGTTGCCGGCGCAAGCGCATATCCGAGATTTATCGATTACAAGAAGTTCAGGCAGATTGCGGACGAGGTGGGCGCGTATCTTATGGCAGACATCGCACACGTTGCGGGTATGGTTGCAACGGGGTTGCATCCGAGCCCCGTCGGCTACGCTCACGTGATAACATCAACCACTCACAAAACCCTCAGAGGCCCTCGCGGCGGGCTTATCCTTTGCGACGACGAGGAGATCGCAAAAAAGATTAACAAGGCGATTTTCCCTGGAAGTCAGGGCGGTCCTCTTATGCACATTATAGCCGCAAAAGCGGTCGCTTTCAAAGAGGCGTTGTCGCCCGATTTCAAGACTTATCAGGAGCAAATACTCAAAAACGCAAAGGCTATGGCGGCAAGACTTATGCAAAGAGGTCTTAGACTAGTAAGCGGCGGTACGGACAATCATATGATGCTCGTCAATCTCGTGGGAAGCGGCGTGAACGGAAAACAACTCGAAACGTGGCTCGACGAGGCGCATATCACAGTCAATAAGAACTCCGTGCCCAACGAACCGCTTTCGCCTATGATTACGAGCGGTATAAGGGTGGGTACGCCTGCGGTTACCACCAGAGGTATGAAAGAGGACGATATGATCGAGATTGTCGATATGATCGCCGATATAGTTCAAAACGGCGAAGGTGCGATCGAAAACGTCAAGGAGCGTGCAATTGCGCTTTGCGATAAATATCCTATCTACAAGGACGTCGTGACGCTTTGAGAAGCGAATAAAGCGACGAAATAACTTCGTATCCTGCAAACGCAACGGGAGAGAATATCCCACGTTGCGTTTCTTTTTTGTCCGAAATATCCGTAGTATCGATTGAATTTTCGGCGGCTGTTTTCTTTTCGATTTCGGATTTTTCGCTTGCTGGTTGCTCGCTGCAGGCGCAGTTTGCGTTGTGAGCGGTTTCTCGGTGAGATTCGGATTTCGGTTTTTGCATAAGCGACATAACGAGGGGGAGCATTGACGATATATCCGCTTTGCCGCCTTGCATGCCGCTAAGAAGTGCGAGCATAGGATTTTGCGAGGACAGGCTCTTTATGAAATCGGTTTTTTGGTCGCTCGGCTCGGAATTGCCCGAAAAATCGAGCCGTATTTGCTCGCCTATGCCGTTTTGGAGCGCAAAAGCCGACTTTTCGATACATTTATCGTCGCGCGCTCGCATATGCGTGTTTTGCGCCTCCTGTGGCTTTTGGGGAGGTTTTGCATCGCCGTTTTTCTGCATCATTTGCATAAGCATCGAGATTGCGTTCATATCCAAATTCATATTCCACCTTGTCACAACCATTTTATGCGCTCATATATTGAATGTGCGGAGGAATTTATGAATTTTTACGACTTCAACGGAATGAGCGGCGGCTCGCAAGGCGGTCAAAACGGCGGATATAACGATAATCGCGGCAGTCAAAACGAAAATAAATCGTTCGAGGAAAAGTTTGCTTCGTTCGCGCAAAAAAGCGAAGAGGAATTGACGGCGCAATTGCTCGAGACGGCAAAGCGAATGAAAGCGCAGGGAAGTTTCGACTCGCAAGCGCTCGAAAATCTGTATAACACCGCTTATCCAATGCTCAACGACGTGCAAAGACAGCGTATGAGAAGCATCATCGATATGCTCAAAAACTAGTTGAGGCGGTATGGATAAGATTGACGCGCGCATAATCGAACAACTAAAAAACGCAAACAAAATTAGCGGCGGAATCGTCAAAACGCTCGAAAACGGCGAGGATAGGGCGGACGCGCTCGTAAGGGTGCGCAATCCCCTGCAACTAGGGTTGTTGGAGCGCAACTTCGACGTCGTGGCAAGTTATCCGTTTATTCGCTCGGTCGGCATAAAATGCGGACTTAAAGAAGCGATAAGTCTTGAGAGAATGAACGAGGTAGAATACGTTTTTGCGCAAAGCAAAGCGTTTACGCTCGGTGACGATACGGGCAACTACAATAGCGGTTTTCAATATTCTAACCGCTCGTTTTATCCTATCCCGACGTTTGACGATACTCTTGACGGAAGGGGAGTTACGCTGTGCGTGATGGATACGGGCGTGTCTTTGCATATGGATTTGTCCGTGCCGAAAAACCGAGTTATAGGTGCGGTGGATTTTGTCAACGGAGAGAAATATGCCTACGACGACAACGGTCACGGTACTTTCGTTGCGGGCGTTGCCGCGGGGAACGGAACACTGTCGGCAAAAGGCGTGAGAGGCGTCGCTCCGATGGCAAACGTGCTTTCAGTCAAAGTGATAGAGGAAAAGGGGGAGAGCGGCACGTTCAAAATCCTTGACGGTATGCAATGGCTGTTTGACAATTTCAGGCAGTACGGCGTGCGCGTAGTGTGTATGAGTTTCGGCGCAGAGCCTCTCGATTATGCCGATCCGCTCAAAATCGGCGCGGAAATGCTGTCGAGAAGCGGACTGATCGTGGTTGCGGCGGCAGGAAACAGCGGCGAAAATTCTCTCAAATCTCCTGCAATCAGCAACGAGGTTATTGCCGTTGGCGCTGTCGACGAGCAAAACAATATCGCAAATTTTTCCTCGAGAGGAAGTTATAAAGGAATCAAACGCCCCGACGTGTACTGCCTCGGCACGAACGTAAAAGGGATTAAAGTCGGCGGTGCGTATTCGAGTATGAGCGGAACGTCGGTTGCCGCGCCGTACGTTGCGGGGGCGTGTTGTCTGCTTTGCCAAAAGTATAGCAAAATCACGCCGTTTCAAGCAAAAAACGCAATTCTAAACGCATCAATCGATATAAACGGAACGAAGATATTTAGTTTGTAAATTAACGAATTGCGGAATCGGAAGTAAAAGCATAGTAAGCGGTTTTACGCAGTTAAGCAAAAAGCGCTGTTTCAAAAACAGCGCCGTTCCCCCAAAAAAACGCCGTTCACCAAAACACCGTTTCAAAAACGTCGTTTCAAAAACGTCGCTCTTAATCTTTTGAGAGATACGAGCGATAGAAAGTCGCAAAGAGATTCAGGCTTTAAGTTCTCGCATTATGCGTTCGACGCAAGAGATAAAGTATGCGATTTCGCCGTCGGTGGTGTCGCAACCCACGCTTGCTCTGACGCCCCCTTGCAACGTCGTGCCCAAAGTTTTGTGAACGAGGGGCGCACAATGTATGCCTCCGCGCACGCATACGCCGTACTCGTTGAGTTTGTCGGCAACGAAACCGCTGTCCGCATTCCTCAGATTGAAGCAAACAACGCCGACTCGCGAATCGTGACCGTAGACGGTTGCACCGGCGTGTTCGAGTGAATAAATGATTGTTTTCGTCATTCTATCAATGTTTTTTCGTATTTTAGGCAGGTTGTCGAACGTCCATTTCGCACCTTGGTGCAGAGCGCATATGCCGCCCGAAAACAGCGTTCCCGCTTCGTAAGATTCCGGCATTTGAAGGTTGGGGAGAAGTTCGTTCGAGGACGTGCCCGTGCCGCCGTATAGCAGCGGTTTTATGGGGACGTCGTCTTTGACGATAAGAAAACCCGTGCCTTGCATACCGTGTAGACCTTTATGCCCGGGGCATGCAAGCATGCTTATCCCGTTCTCTTTCATATTTATCGGGATTATCGGCACGCTTTGCGCTCCGTCCACGATGAGAATCGCACTGTGCTTTTGACAGATTTCGGCGATGCTTTCCATGTCGCAAACCGCTCCCGTGACGTTGCACGCACCGCCGAAAACCATAATATCCGCGCTTTGCGCCGAGGCTTCGACGTCTTTCGGATCGATATGTCCGTCGTGGCGTGCCTTGACGATTTCAAGAGATATTTTCTTTTGACTTTCGAGCAGAAAAAGAGGGCGCAATACGGAATTGTGTTCGTTGGTGCTCGTCACAACCTTTTCGCCGCCTTTTATAAGTCCGAAAAGCGCAAGATTGAGCGCTTCGGTGCAGTTTTTGGTGAAAACGAGTGAATAACCTTCGCTCGCTCCGACCGCGGACAAAAGATAATCTCTGCACTTTTGTATGCGCACGCTTTTGTCCACGGCTTCGTCGTGCCCGCCTCGTCCGCTGTTTGCCGAGTGAGTTACGTCAAAAAGCAGAGCGTCTATCGCGCTTTTGGGCTTGAATCTTGAAGTTGCGGCGTTGTCGAGATATATCATTTTTTGTCCTTATCTATGCAATTTATGCGATTTTGCACGAAAAATGTGTGCGAACAATATATTAAAATCGAGAGCGGTTACATATATTGTCGGAGGGGATTTATGAGAGAATTTTTCGTTGCGTTCCGCTCGCGCGCCGAAGCCGTGCGGTTCTTTGAGGAACTTGCCTCGTATCACGTTTCGGGCAAACTTATCAACACTCCGTCCTCGGCAAAGGTGGGGTGCGGATTGTCCGTGAAACTTTTTGCCAAGGATATGCAGCAGGCAAAGGTAGTGTTGCAAAGGGGAAGGTACTCGTCCGCTATCGGTTTTTTCTATTTCGGCACGAGCGGAAACGCTATAAGGCTTTGAAAGTACAAACCGCTCTCGTTTGCAATAGCGTGCATATGCGCACTTTTGCAAACGAGAATACTTCGAGTGAAAAACGGCGATAATTTCGGTCGTTTTGCGGATTAATAATTATTCAATTATTATTTCTTTTCGTTTATGGCTCAACGCTCTTGCAAAAAACGACGAATTATGCAATAATCGAAAATATGACGGAACATAACAAGAAAATATACGAATTGCTCGATGAAATGCACTACGACGCGGATTGCGAGTTGAATTTTGACTCGCCTTTTGAGTTGCTAGTGGCGGTGGTGCTGTCTGCGCAATGCACGGACAAGAGAGTAAACAAGGTCACGAGCGAACTTTTCAAAATCGCTTCGACGCCGCAGGACTTCGTGAATATGGACGTCGAGGAACTTGAAAAGCATATATTTTCTTGCGGATTTTATCATAATAAGGCAAGGGCGATAAAGAGCTTGAGTCAAAGCGTATTGGATATGGGCGGTATGCCTACGACGCGCGACGAACTTATGAAACTTCGAGGCGTCGGGCGAAAGACGGCAAACGTCGTTGCGGCGGTTGCGTACGGTGAAAACGCCATTGCGGTGGATACTCACGTTTTCAGGGTTGCAAATCGCATAGGTATTGCGCACGCAAAGACGCCGGAACAGACCGAAAACGCACTTATGCAGGCGTTTGACGAGAATCTTTGGTCGCATCTGCATCACTTGCTCATCTTCCACGGCAGATATACCTGCCACTCGCAACGACCGGAATGCGACAAGTGCCTTGTGAGAGAATATTGCGAGTATTATAAGAAAATTACGTCGGGTGAACCGATCGAACGAAAAAATGAAAAAGTATGAGATAATATCCAAAAAGCGCCTTGCGCCAAACGTGAACGAGTACGTCGTTTACGCTCCGCTCGTTGCAAAGCATTGCCTTGCGGGGCAGTTCGTTATACTCCGCGTGGATAGCGACGGGGAGAGAGTTCCGTTTACGATCTGCGATTATTCAAGAGAAAACGGCACGGTGTCGATTATGGTGCAAGAGGTGGGATATACCACGGCAAAACTCGCGCTTCTTGACGAGGGCGACGCTCTTTGCGATTTCGTAGGCCCGCTCGGCAATCCTACCGATTTGTCGGCATACGAAAATATTTGCCTCGTGGGAGGCGGCATAGGCTCTGCGGTCATTTATCCGCAGGCGAAGCAACTTTTTGCAAGCAATAAGCCTGCCGACGTGATTCTCGGCGCAAGAAACGAGAATTTGCTTATGTATCTCGACGAGTTCGAGGCGAACTCAAAGGGACTTTATATCGTCACCGACGACGGCTCGAAAGGCGAAAAAGGATTCGTCACCGATATGCTCAAAAAACTTGTCGAGGGTGGAAAAAAGTACGATTGCGTGTTTGCGGTAGGTCCGCTTCCGATGATGAAGGCGGTTTGCAATCTCACCAAAAACCTCGGTATTCGCACTATCGTGAGTATGAACTCGCTGATGGTGGACGGCACGGGCATGTGCGCTTGCTGTAGGCTCACCGTCAATTCTCAAATCAAATACGCTTGCATAGACGGACCCGAATTCGACGGTCACGCCGTGGATTTCGACGAGGCTATCGCAAGAAGCAAAACTTATATCAAGGAAGAAAAGGATCACATTTGCAATCTGAGGAGGGATATATGATAGAACCAAGACACAGTATGCCTTCTCAATCCGCAGAGGAAAGAATCCGCAATTTCGACGAGGTTGCGCTCGGATATACGCCGCAAATCGCAAAGGAAGAGGCGGATAGATGCCTCAATTGCAAGAATGCGCCGTGCACGAGCGGTTGCC
This sequence comes from Bacillota bacterium, assembly GCA_050873585.1. GTDB lineage: Bacteria > Bacillota > Clostridia > Christensenellales > CAG-917 > CAG-475. The sequence continues at coordinate 7,171 of JBNMJA010000060.1, forward strand.
CCGTGGGCGTGCATATCCCCGATTTCATCGCGTGCGTAAAGAAGGGCGATATGGAGGGTGCGTATCGCACTCTCAAAAACGACAACAATTTGCCTGCCGTGTGCGGTAGGGTATGTCCGCAAGAGAATCAATGCGAGAAGCATTGCGTGCGCAAAGATAAACTCGGCGGTAGCGTGGCGATTGGCAATCTCGAACGCTACGTTGCAGATTACGCCGCAAAAAACGGTTTCGACGAGGCTCGGCCTGTTGCAAAAATCGACAGACGAGTTGCGGTCGTCGGCTCGGGACCTGCGTCGCTATCTTGCGCGGCAGATCTTGCAAGGGCGGGCGTTGACGTCACTATGTTTGAGGCTCTGCACGAAGCGGGCGGTGTGCTCGTGTACGGTATTCCCGAATTCAGGCTGCCCAAAAGCGTCGTGAAAGAGGAAATCGACAAAGTATGCGCTCTCGGCGTGAGAATCGAAAAGAACGTCGTCGTCGGAAAAACTATTTTTATCGACGAATTACTCTTAGAGTACGACGCTGTGTTTATAGGCACGGGCGCAGGCGTTCCGATGCTCCTTAAAATCAAGGGCGAAAACCTCAACGGAGTGTACTCTGCAAACGAGTATCTTACGAGAATCAACCTTATGAAAGCGTATAAGGAGAGCTCTGCAACGCCCGTAAAACGCGGCAAAAACGTGGTTGTGGTCGGCGCAGGCAACGTCGCTATGGACAGCGCGAGAACCGCGGTGCGTATGGGCGCAAACGTCAAGCTCGTTTACCGCAGAGGCAGAGAGGAAATGCCGGCAAGAAAGGAAGAAATCAATCACGCCGAAGAAGAGGGCGTAGAGTTCTTGCTTTTGGCAAATCCCGTCGAAATCGTCGGAGACGAGCAGGGCAACGTGTGCAAGGTCAGGTGCGTAAGAATGGAACTCGGAGAGCCCGATTCAAGCGGAAGAAGGAGCCCGATTCCAATCGAGGGAAGCGAGTTCGATATAGAGTGCGACGAGGTTATCGTGGCGCTCGGGACTACGCCGAATCCCATCATCAAACGCAGTATGCCTGCTCTCGAAATCGGCAAAAAAGGCACTATAACCGCAGACGAAAACGGACTTACCAATATTGCGCGCCTTTACGTCGGCGGCGACGCAATGACGGGCGCGGCTACCGTTATCCTCGCCATGGGCGCAGGAAAACGCAGTGCAAAGGCAATCTTAGAATCATTCAGATAAACGGCAAAATATCATCAATACACCAGAGAGGCAAATATGTTTTTAGATTACGTCAAAATTTTCATCAAAGCAGGCAACGGCGGCAACGGGAAAGTGTCGTTCCATCGCGAAAAATTCGTTCCCAACGGCGGTCCTGACGGCGGTGACGGCGGCAACGGCGGCGACGTCGTGTTCGTTGCGGATAAGGAAATCAATACGCTCATCGATTTCAAATTTCAGAAGTTCTATCGCGCCCAAAACGGCGGCGACGGAGAGGCAAAGAATTGCACCGGCAAATCCGCGCCGAACCTTATAATC
>JBNMJA010000061.1:0-8226 GCA_050873585.1 Bacillota bacterium
GTCTTATTATGGTGTTATCTCGGTATTTTTACGCCGAAGAAGTCCTTTGCAAAAAATAATACGAACTCCGATTTGTTTTCAGGGTTCGTATTATTTGCGTTTGGTGGAGATAAGGGGATTCGAACCCCTGACCTTCGCATTGCGAACGCGACGCTCTACCAACTGAGCCATATCCCCACGTTTGCGTTTTTCGGTATCTTTCCTTGCTGTGTTATTATAGCACATTATTCGCTTTTGACAATGATTTTTTCGTCATTTTCTTATAATTACTATTTTATTATTAATATATAGTTTATATATGGGTTCAATATCTCCGAGTATATTGCGTTCCTTATACGTTGACGAGGGAGTCTTGCATAGAGACGTTGGGGGCATACAAACGAATTGCGGTTGTTGGAGTCGATTTGACGATTATAAATTGACAATAAAAAAATTTTGCAAAATTATAAAAAAAATCGTTGACAATTGCAGTTGCATATTGTATATTATAACTAACAAGAATCATTATCAATAATGAATCGATAAATAATGATTTTAGGAAGGGTATGACGAAGAGAAACACGATACAAAAAGAAGTGGTTGCGAGGATTGTCAAAGAGGCTTGCAATCATCCTACGGCGGATATGGTGCTTGCCGAGGCGAAAAAGGAGTTGCCGAATTTGAGTTTGGGCACGGTGTATCGCATTCTCAAGGATATGGCTAACGACGGTGAAATAAGGGAAGTGGCGTGCAAGGATGCGCCGTCGAGGTTCGATAAGACGACGATGAATCACGGACACTTTCAATGCATCGAGTGCGGTAAGGTCGAGGACGTGTTTTTCAATCTCGACAAGATCGACGACAGCATCGTGGATTTCGGAGGAAATCTCGTGCTCGAAAGCCAACTCTTCTTCAGAGGAATCTGCAAAGATTGCAGACAAAAACAAGGTCAATAACGCAAATATTGCGTAAAAAATAAAAAAGATATTAAAGGAGAAACTATTATGTCAAAATTTATATGCCCCATCTGCGGTTACGTTCACGTAGGCGATAGCGCACCCGAAAAATGCCCCCAATGCGGTTGCCCCGGCATCAAATTCATCAAAGACGACGGCTCTGAAAAAACTTGGGCGGCAGAACACGTCATCGGCGTCGGTCAAGGCGTTCCTCAAGACATCTACGAAGGCTTGAAGGCGAACTTCGAAGGCGAATGCACCGAGGTCGGTATGTATCTCGCAATGGCAAGAGCCGCACACCGTGAAGGTTATCCCGAAATCGGTCTTTACTGGGAAAAAGCAGCCTTCGAAGAGGCTGAACACGCCGCAAAATTCTGCGAACTTCTCGGTGAACTCGTAAGCCCATCCACCAAAGAGAATCTTCAAAAACGCGTTGAAGCGGAAAACGGCGCAACCAGCGGTAAATTCGAACTTGCCAAACGCGCCAAAGAAGAAGGCCTTGACGCAATCCACGACACCGTGCACGAGATGGCACGCGACGAGGCACGTCATGGTAGGGCTTTTGAGGGCCTGTTGAACCGCTACTTCAAATAAGAGCGCATTATTGAGCGAATAACTGCGTCAACGCCCCTCGGCTGTCAACTCATGTACGCTTATGTACATTAGGGTTGCCATTCGAGGGGCGTTTCCTTGTTCTTCATCTCAATAACGCGCTCTTATGACCGCACGAAATTATGTGCGTTGGGTTTCGATTCAAGTCGTGCCTGACAAAGTTAGTCGCTATTTAGCGCATTTATAAATTAAGGGCTTGTTGATATACCTCATTCTTCGGTATCCCTCTATCCTTTGCGACTTGCTTTACGGCGTCTTTTTTGTCCATGCCCAAATTTAGATAATGGTTGAGATGCTCGGTTACCGAAAGGGCGTTGAGGGGGCTGTCTTGCGCTACGCTGTCAACTATCATTACGATTTCACCACGCTCTTCGCACTCAAAATTCGACAGGGTGGTTTTGGTCAGGCTCTCGTGAATTTTGGTGAGTTCACGGACAACGTAGACCGTGCGATCGCCGAGGACGTCCAACAGAGTTTTTGCAGTTTTTGCCAAGTCGTGTGGCGCGACGTATAAGATGATTGGCAAGTCCGAGAGTGACGCCTTTGACAGAATCGACACTTTATTTGTGTTTTTTTCAGGTAAAAAACCTAAAAACGTGAAACCGCTTGCTTTTATTCCGCTATAAGCAACGGCAGTTGCAAACGCCGTCGGACCGGGAACGGTTTCCACTTCGACACCTCTTTCGTGGCATTTGGCGATAAGCTCTGCGCCGGGATCGCTTATCGACGGCATGCCTGCGTCGGTGATGAGCGCGACGTTTTTGCCTCCGAGTATGTCGTCGATCAAGCGTTCGCTACGTTCTGCTTCGTTGAATTTGTGGTAGGCTACGAGCGTTGCCTGTATATCGTATTTTTGCAAAAAGGGCAGTGAGTGACGAGTGTCCTCGCACGCAATGACGTCAACGCTTTTGAGCGTTTCAAGAGCGCGGAGGGTGACGTCCGACATGTTGCCTATGGGCGTTCCGACGATATAAAGTTTTGCCATTAGCGATACAACTCCTTGTATGCGGCACTGTAGTTGCCGCCATCGTCCTTTACGACGAGCGTGTGTGTGATAAGTCCGACCTTGCCGCCTTTTCGACTTTTGATTATGACGATATCTGCTTCCGACGAGGGTTTGGGATAGACGATCGTCATTTCTTTCGGCTCGAGATTGCATTTTACGAGCGCACAAATCAGCGGAGAAAGTCTGTCGATTTTTGACACGAACCAGGCGTCTTTGCCGAATTTGAGAGAGTAACTTGCCGCTTGCACGAAATCGAAAAGCGTGGCGCTGCTCTCAATTCTCGACATACTTTTTTGTGTCGTCGGATTGCCTTCAAAGTAAGGCGGATTGCAAAGAACTACGTCGAAACTTTCCGCTTCGACGATATTTTTGATATTTTTTACGTCGCCCGTGATTATCGACAGTTTGTCGTCGAGGCGATTGAGAGTGGTGCTTTGCCTTGCCATATCGGCAACGCTTGGCTGAATTTCGATTCCTACGGCAGACGACGCGTGCTTTTTGACGAGAGCGAGCGTTGCAAGAATCCCCGAACCGCACCCCAAATCCAAAACCTTGTCGGTTTTGCCGATTTTTGCTATATTTGCCAAAAACACCGAGTCCTGCGAAAAGGCGTAGTCGTCGGTGTCTTGCAAAATAACATAATCGTCGATATCGAGCGAGGTGGGGTATACTGCCATTTTACGCTCTTACGACATTGATTTTCAAAGTTTGCGAAACTTCGGAATAGAGTTTCAACACGACCTCGAATTCACCGAAATCGCGAATGCTGTCCTTGATTTCGATCTTCTTTTTGTCGATGTCGAAGCCGAGGTCTTTGAGCGCGTTGCTAATCATTTCGCTCGTGACCGATCCGAACATTTTGCCGTTGTTTTCGCCGCCTTTCGCACTGACTTTGACGGTGACGTTTTTGAGTTTGTTTGCAATTTCGCGCGCTTCTGCGCGCTCTGCGGCAATCTTTGCCTCGTATGCTTTTTTACGTTGCTCGGCAACGTAAATATTCTGTTGCGTTCCTTCTTGCGCGAGCCCTTTTTTGATGAGGAAGTTGCGTGCGTATCCGTCGTTCACTTCGACGATTTCACCCTTTTTGCCCGTGCCTTTGACGTCTTTGAGAAGAATTACTTTCATATTCGACTCCTTATAAACTTTGATTGACATTATATTAGCACAGCCGCGCGGATTTTTCAATAAAAACGAAAAGAATGAGCGTCAAGGACACTCTTTTGTGTAAAAAATCAAAAGAAGGGCATACTAACAGGGAAAACCATAGGAGGCTTATTATGGAAAAAATCAATTGTGCAACTTCAAATTGCGAGCATAACGTAAAAGGCGTTTGCCTTGCAGGCGTCATTTCAATCGGAGAAAACGCAAAATGTCTGAGCCGAATCAAGCGTGAAGGCGGCGCTTTGGCGCAGAACTTTGCAGACGTTGAAGCAGGCGAAGACGTCTTTGAAAAAGACCTAGAAAGTCTCGTGCAATGCGCGGCGGAAGAATGTGCGTTCAACAACAACGGGCTTTGCGCAAACGCTCAGATCAACGTCAGAGATACTGCGTTCGCAACAAAATGCAAAACCTATCTTAAAAAATAATTCGACGAGATAGGTCAAAAAAAGCGAAAAAAAGTCGGAATATCCGCCCGCGCGTATGATAGAGTTTGCGTGGAGGCGAGTATGGAAAATTCGACAATCGAAAAGCGCGTCGTCGGACGCACGGACGTATATATCGGCAGAGAAACGATCCCCCAAATAGTGCCGAGATTGCGCTCCGTGTTTGAAGAGGGCGCGCTTGTCGTGGTATACGAAAACGAGTGTGAAAGCGTGGCAAACGCGCTTATGCAAGAGTTGAAAAAGGACGGTTATCGTGTGTTTGCAACGTCGGTTTTCGACGAAAAAAACGCGGAAATTCCCGATTACGTCAGGTACGTTTTTTGCGTGGGAGGAGAAGATGCGCAAGAGTATGCAAAAAGACTTTGCAAGCGGATAGACACGGGGTGGTCTATGCTTTTGTGCGCTCCCGATTGCGATGACGTTATGTGCGATATTTGTCCTAATCAAGTGTTTATTGACGAAAATATATTGATGAAGTGTCAAAACGAGCAAATTGCCGCAGGATACGGAATTGTGTTTTCGCAAAAACTCGACGAGTTCGAGCGCTTCTTTGAAAAGACGGTGCTTGGAAAAAACGTAAAGACTTTTTGCGCTCTAACCTCGTGCGAATCGCTTGGCGATCTTGCGTTTTGTCTTTTGGAAATTTCGTCTCGGAAAGAGAGAAAAAACAGTCAGGAGATTATGGCGGGAATTATGCGCGCGCTTGCAATTTCAAAAGGCAAAAAACCGAGACTTTCGGGCGAGTACGAGTTTTTGGCAAGCGCAACGCTTGCGTCGTTTTACTCCTCGTTTTTATCCTCTCCGTCCATCGATTGCGCGCAGCCTGCGTGTCTTGGCGACGTCGTCGACAGACTCAAGGAGTTGGGTATCGAAGCCGATAGGGATAAATGCGTTGACTTTTTCGATATAAACGGGTATTTTAGAATCAGTTATATACTTGGCGAATATAGATTGGATTTGCTTGAAAAACTTGCAGGCATCGACATTCACGGTATGCAACGATTTTGGCGCAGACTATACCTGGACGCAGGCTACTGGCTCAAAAGCGAAATCAGCGCGGCGGAAGTGCTCGAATGTATGCGTCTTGCGGGAGCGATGAGCGACGGGCTTATCGGCTTTGCGTTTGCAAGCGGAATCCTTGACAGAATCGCCGCATAATCAAATCGATATTCAATCGCACAGAGGACAAAATGAAAAATATCAAAGACGTGGAATTGTTTGTGTTCGACCTTGACGGCACGGTATATATCGGAGACGAGGAAATAGAAGGTTCTTTTGCCGCTATCAACGAGTTGCGCGCAATGGGTAAGCGCATCTGCTTCTTTACGAACAATTCATCGAGAATGCACACCGACTATATAGCAAGGCTCAATAATCTCGGGCTTCGCACTTACGCCGACGAAATCTACACGAGCGGTCAGGTCACTTGCGAGTATCTCCTCGACAATTATCGCGGAAAGAAAGTGTTTTTGCTGGGCAACGACAGACTCAAGAGCGAATTCGAGTTGTACGGCATAGAATTGGACGAAGAAAATCCCGATTTGTGCGTAATCGGATTCGACACATCGCTCACTTACGACAAACTTTACAGATTCTGCAAGTTTTTGCACAAAGGACTTCCGTATATCTCTACGCACCCCGACTTTTTCTGCCCTGCTCCCGAGTGTCCGATGCCTGACGTCGGCGCGCTCATAGAGGCGATAAGACTCACGGTGGGGCGCACTCCGGATATCATTATGGGCAAGCCGCACAAGACCGCAGGCGAAAGACTTGCGATGAAGTACAATCTTCCGGCAAAGAAAATCGCAATGGTCGGCGACAGACTGTACACGGACGTTGCGTTCGGCAAAAACTGCGGATTCGTGTCCATACTCGTGCTATCGGGAGAAACTACGGCGGATATGCTTCCGACGTCAAAAATAAAGCCCGATTATGTTCTTGACAAGGTCAAAGACATAGTGCCGCTGATGAGATAGAAATTAATAATTAATAATTAATAATTAATAATTGAGGGTGGGGTAAACCCCACACCCCAAAAATACGTTAAAATAATAACGATGCCACACAAAACCGTGTGGCATCGCTGTTTTCTTGGTTTTTGAATGCATTATTTATCGCTTGAAACCATTACTTCGAGAGGGTTGACGTTGACGCCGTCTTTGAGAACTTCAAAGTGGACGTGGTCACCGTCAAGACTTTCACTGCCTTGCGTTGTGGACATTTTGCCCAAAAGTTGACCTTGTTTTATCGTTGCGCCTTGCTTGAGAGTGCTCTCTGCGTCGAGGGAGAGATATTTGGTCGTGTATCCGTCCTTGTGAGTGAGGACGACGTAATAACCGTCAAGCGAGTTGTATCCGACCTCTTGCACCGTGCCGTCGCAGGACGCATACACGTTTTTGTCTTCGGAAGTGAAGTCAAGCGCGAGGTGTGTGGAATACTGCTTGAGTGTGGGACTCCATACGAGGGTGGTGTCTGCATAGTTTCTGCTCACTTTGCCGTCGTTGCACGGGGCGTAGAACTTCTGCTTTTCGATGACGGGCGTGGGATCGTCGGGCTTGTCGGGCTTGTCGATAGGATCGTCGGGCTTGACAACCGGCTCGTCGTCTTGTTGCGGCTTGTCCGAAAGCGAAGAATCGGGATTTTGCAAAGCCGAGTTGCGAGTGACCGCGAGGGCGATGACCGTGGCAACCGAGGCTATGCACAAAATGATAAGAAAATAGACTGCGTTGCGTTTGAGAAAACCGCCAAAACGCTTCATTGCAACTGTGAATTTGCTCATTGTTTTACCTCCAAGTTGCCTCGATTATGGCCGCAATCGATAGCGTTTATACCTGAATCGATAAAATTTTTTCGACGAGAGTGAAAAATTGCAAAAAAAACCGCTCGAAACCGCCATTTTGAAGAAAAACCGTTGTTGACTACAAGTGTTTGATATTGTATAATTTTTTTATGATTGACCTGCACCAAAGTTTATATGACTTTATGCGCTCCTACCGCGAAAAGAACGACGAAGATATCGCCGTCGTTCACGGTGCGCGCAAAATGGATTTTGCAACGTTTTTCAAGCAAATCGACAGAGTTGCAGGCGGTCTTTCTCGTTTGGGAATAGGCAAGGGCGACGTGGTTATGATTGCACTTCCCAACATTATGCAAGCCGTTGTGGCAACCTACGCTTGCTCGAGAATAGGCGCGATTGCGTCTATGATTCACCCAAAACTTTCCCCCGACGAATTCGGCACTGCGTTTTTGAAACTCAAACCCAAAGCGGTGTTTTTGAGCGATATCAATCAGACGGCGTATTTCCCAAGGTCAAAGGGCGCAAGGCGCATAATTTGCCATTTCGGCGTTTACGATTTTCTCGGACTTCCTCGCAAAGCAAAATTCGAGCCTTTCCACGGTGACGGCGAAGAGGCGGTTTTCTATATGCAATCGGGCGGAACTACGGGCGAGCCAAAGACGGTTGCGATTTCCTCGCGCGCGGCAAACGCTATGGCAGGCAATCTTTTGCAATATCTCGGCGACAAATTCTCCGAAAAGAACGCAATGCTTGCCGCGCTTCCCATGTTCCACGGATTCGGCCTTTGCGTGGGCGTGCACGCGTCCGTATCAACCAATATGCGCTCGGTGCTTTTGCCGATTTTCAATGCAAAAAAGACGGTCAAAGTCATTGAAAAGAACCGTATAACCACTATGATTGCCGTGCCGAGAATGGTGCAGAAACTCCTTGCGCAACCGAGTTTTTGTGGCGATTGCGTGTCGCATATAGAGGACGTGTACGTCGGCGGCGATCTCGTGAGCGAGGATCTCGTCAAAAAGTTTGACGAGCGTATGAGAGCAAGCGGCGGAAAAGGCGTGTTGTCTCCCGGTTACGGGCTCACCGAAACGTGCAGCGTATGCGCGGTGTCGAAGGGCGATTTCGCATCCGGAGCGGTCGGAAAGCCCATAAACGGCGTCGAAGTGCGCGTGGTTGACGAAAATCTCAATCAAGTGCCGTGCGGAAGCGTAGGGGAACTGCTTATAACCGGCGATCAGATTATGAGCGGATACGTAGGTGATGAAGAGGGAACGA
>JBNMJA010000062.1:0-8008 GCA_050873585.1 Bacillota bacterium
TCCAACTGGTACGTCCGTCGTTCGCGCGAGCGTTTCTGGGGCAGTGAAATGACAAAGAGCAAAGAAGCGGCGTATACGACTCTTTACACCGTGCTCTCCACGCTCTCGAAGATTCTTGCTCCGTACACGCCGTTTATGGCAGAAAGTATGTACCGCAACCTCGTGTGCAACTTCGATAAGGACGCTCCCGAAAGCGTGCATCTTTGCTCGTTCCCGGTTGCAGAAGAAAAGTATATCGACAAGGAACTCGAAAACGGTATGGGCGACGTGCTCAAACTCGTCGTTCTCGGCAGGGCTGCAAGAAACGCTTCAAACCTCAAAAACAGACAGCCGCTTTCCAAACTTTTCTACAACGGCAGATACGAACTCTCAAACGACCTTAAAGAACTCGTCGAGAACGAACTAAACGTCAAGTCCGTTGAAGTGTCGGGCGACAGCAACGTGTTCGTAAGTTATGATTTGAAACCGCAACTTCGTACGCTCGGACCGAAATACGGCAGTTTGCTTGGCAAAATCAGAGAAGTTTTGCAGGCAAGAGCCAACGAAATCGTGTCCGCAATCAAGTCGCACGGTTTGTTTAAGGCAGACGTTGACGGCAGAGAAGTTGAACTGTCAAAAGACGACTTGCTCATCAGCATGAAGAACAAAGAAGGATATTCGAGCGAAAGCGACGGAGAAACTACCGTGGTTTTGGATACGCAACTCACGGACGATCTTATTTTCGAGGGTGCGGAGCGTGAAATCGTGTCCAAGATCCAGACTATGAGAAAGGAAGCGGGCTTCGATGTGACCGACCATATAGTCGTCGGATATAAAGCGGAGGGTACTGCGCTCAAAGTGTTCGAGAAAGCGGACTTCCTCTCCGACGTGCTTGCAGACTCCATTTCCACAACCATCGACGGTTTTGCAAAAGACTGCGATATAAACGGCGACAACGTCACTATTTCGGTGAAAAGAATCTGATGAAAATTGCTCCCGATTGGAAAGAATACAAGGTCATTGCCACAGGTGACGGCGAAAAACTCGAGAAGTGGGGGAATATTACTCTTCTTCGTCCGGATCCGCAAGTGATTTGGCACGCAAAAACGCCTTTTGCCGACTACAAGGGCGTTGACGCAGTGTACGAGCGCTCTCGTACGGGCGGTGGAATGTGGAAATTCCGCCGCAACGTCCCGTCCGAGTTTACGCTGTCTTGGCGCGATTTGACCTTTTCGCTGAAACTTATGGGATTCAAGCACACGGGGCTTTTCCCCGAACAAGCCGTCAATTGGGACAGAATGATGAAACTCATCAAAGAGTCGGGCAGAGAAATATCAGTGCTCAACTTGTTTGGATACACGGGTGCAGCATCCGTTGCGTGTCTGAAAGCGGGCGCAAAAGTGTGCCACGTCGACAGCGCAAAAGCGATGGTCGAGCGCGCAGGCGAAAACGTGAGGCTGAGCGGCCTTGACAATTCGGGTATGAGATATATCATCGACGACTGCTTCAAGTTCTGCCAAAGAGAGATAAGACGAGGCAAAAAGTACGACGCGATTATCCTCGATCCGCCAAGTTTCGGAAGAGGTCCGAACGGCGAAAAATGGAAGATCGAAGAGGGTATATCCGAACTTTGCGAACTGGTTGCCAATCTGCTCTCCGACAATCCGTTATTCGTGTGCCTCAATTCGTACACTACTGGTTTGCAGCCCACGGTTATGGCAAACATACTCAAACTTACGCTTCCGACAAACGCAATCATCGATGCGGATGAAATCGGACTTGCAACCGAAGAAGGTCTTATTCTTCCTCAAGGTTGCACTGCGTTTGCGACGTTTGAGAAATGATGTACGGCGAAATTCAAACGATTAGATGCTGTAAAAGACTGTCGTTAACGACAAATTAACGAAAAGACAATCTAGCAAATGACAACATATAGGATAAATTTATGACTTATCAGGATTTAAGAATAGTTTACGAAGACAACCACATTCTCGTTGTCGTTAAACCCTACGACGTGCCCGTTCAGGCGGACGAGAGCGGTGATGCGGATATGCTCACCATGCTCAAACAATATCTCGTCGAGAAGTACAACAAGCCCGGTGACGCTTATCTCGGACTCGTGCACAGACTCGACAGACCCACGGGCGGCGTTATGGTGTTTGCAAAAACTTCAAAAGCCGCGTCAAGACTTTGCGAGGCAATCCGCGACGGAAGCGTTGAAAAGAGATATCTCGCAATCGTGGACGGAGCACCGAGGTATAGCGCAGACAAATTGACTTGCTATCTCAAAAAATTCCCCGATACCAACACCGTGAAGGTCGTTCCCGCTCTTTCCGAGGGTGCAAAATACGCAGAACTCGATTATAAGGTGCTTTGCAAGAAAACCGACGTGAGCCTTTTGATGGTCAATCTCGTCACGGGGCGAGGCCATCAAATCCGCGTGCAACTTGCAAATATGGGCAATCCTATCGTCGGTGACAAAAAATACGGAAATAAGGCGCAGAGCAAATATCCGCTTTGTCTTTGGGCAACTGAACTCCGCTTTGCTCACCCCGTGAGCGGAAAAGAGATGGTTTTCAGAGTTTATCCGCCCGAAGTCGCACCATGGACGCTTTTCGATATGGACGCGTTTTTGAATATAACCATAAAGAATTGCTATTGATTTTGGTTGTCGAAAACTAATTTAGAACAAAAAAACGATGCTTGACGGCATCGTTTTTTGATACGTAGATACTGAAGAGGTTTTTATCGTATAGCGAATATGCGATAGAAAAGAGGTGAAACTTGAAAATATTAATGTTGAAATCTCTTTTAATTACGATATTTTGGCGATAATCCCCGATTTTGACTCGGAATTTTTACAATTTGGCATTGCAAAAAAACCGAGTCGTTCGGCAAAACATTTTTGTTTAGTTTTCGTGGGGTTTATAGATTTTTTGCGACGAAGTACTTGTCGTCTTGGATTCGTTTGTATATCGAACCTATATATTTGTCGTTTGAAAACACTTCTTCCAATTTCTTTTCCCCATAGCCGAGCGAGGATAGGATTTTGGCAAATTCGTTTTCTGCTGTTTCGAGACGTCTGAAAGCGGTGCGCATCGCGATGTTTCGTGACTCGGAAATTTCGTTGAATGTCCGTTTGTTTATCATTCTGTCCACGAGAATATCGCGAGATTTTTCTTTCATCTGCTTTAACGCCTCGTTGATGAGGTATCGTAAATTGACGATTTTCCGTTTTTCGTCGGTCAGCGCGATGATTTCACTAATTAGTTGCTCGTTGCTTACACCGATTTTCAAGTGTCTGCTCTGAAAACTCGATTTTACGCGACTTTCGATGCCGAAGTTCAGTTCTTTTACGATTTTAGGTAAAAGGACATAAGCAACAAGCACCGTGTTGCTCCAATTTTTTTTCATATTTTCCCTCCGAAATTGTTGGAAATTTATCCCTTTGGCTACACTATAAAAAACAAAAACGTAAAAAGTCAATATTTTATGTCATTTTTTTGTGAAATTTTCTAAAAGTTTTTTTCTCACAACGAAAATCCCAAAATATATGCAAATATCATACTCAGCGCGCACTGTGTGCCTTTCTTCAATAGCAATTCGAAAAACCCTACGCCGCACTTTGAAAGGAATGTGTAGTTTTGCATTGTAACGGACAATCCGCCAAGTGAAACCGCGCCCGTGCAAAGCGTAACTCCGAGTTGCAGGTTTGAGCATTTTGAACATTCTATGCTCGCTCTCGTCATTTCTATAAGAGAATAGATGCAAGACAATATCGGCTCGCTTGCGCTTCCGAGACCCGATAGTGCGTCCCTTATGCCGACAAGTTCGAGCGTGTCGATAATCATTCCGCAAATCACGATATATCCGCCGACGTAGAGCATGTTTATCGTTGCTTTCGATATGGCTTTTGACAACAGACTGTCGACGTCGTTGGCGTGGGCAAAAACGTGTGCGTCGGGATCGGATTTTTTCTTTCTGTATATAAGTCCGTTTACGATTGCTCCGAGATAGTGTGCAATCAGAACGATCACGCCGACTTTGCCGTCCGAGAATATTGCGCCGCCTATCGTTCCTATCATAAAAACGGGACCTGACGTCGAGCAGAACGAGCATACGCTTTTTGCGTCTTTTTGAGTGATCGCGCCTGCGTCGTACAGTTCGTATATCGTGCTCGCGCCGACGGGGTATCCGCAAAGCATGCTCAAAAACAAAACGTACGCGCTTTCTTTGGGGGCGTTGTACATGAGTTTTACGCCTTTTGCGCCGACTTTCGATATTGCGCTCACCGCGCCCATATAGGTGAGCAATAACGAGCAAAAATAGAAAGGAAACAGAGAGGGCAGCACGCTCGATGCAAACAAACTTAATCCTCTCCTTGCCGAGTCGAGATAATAGTCGGGTTTTGCGAGCATAAAGCCCATAAAAGACGTTATCGCGACGCAAGCGAATATTTTGGGAATTTGTGCGTTTTTTGGTTGTGCGTGCATATAAAAAGCATATTCGCTTTCCTTGCGAATATGCTCTCGGAAACGGTGATATCAAGTGCGATTACATGCAGATTTTGAGAATTTTAGCCGCCTTTTCGTCGAGGTCTACGAGCGGACGAACGGGGCAATCTTTTTCACAGTCGCTGTGCTTAAAAAAGAAATAGCCGTCCGATTGCGCAAGCAAGGCGAACAGCGCCTTTTTCTTTGACGGTTTAAACGCCAAAGCGGTGCAATAGGGCGGTTGTTCGGCGGCAAGATTTATCAAATCTTTTGTCAATCCGACAGTTGCGCTTGCCGCTATTCTCTTTATGGTCGAGCGGGTGTAGCGCTTGCTCGTAAGTCCCAAAAACTCGTCCATATTGTTGAAAGAGGATTGGCTGATACGATTTTCCATACCTTCGCTGATATTTGCGATTTCCCTGAGATCGCCCGCGTTCATAGACTTCATTGCGTAAGTGGAAATGACGTTGTATTTGTCGATATCCGTGTGCGCGGAAAGATCGACGAACGTGGGAACGAATGCCGAAATATCTTGGTTTTGTGCGATTAGATTGCGGATTTTCGTTGATGAAAGAAATTTTTTGCCGTCGTCGGGTTTGCGCTCGACGGAGTGATATTGCACTTTTCCTCCGTACGCCGCGCCTGCTTTCATATATTCTACCGCAAGAATGTTGTTGGGCGATTTGAGCATATTGGATATGTCGGGGCGTATTTTGTCGAGTGCGAGAGTTCTGGATTTTGCAACGGAGTATCCTTCGCTAAGATATCCTTTGAGAAGATTTGAAACGTCTTTTGACTCGCTTTGCATAAATTCTGCCGCCATATTCAAGTCTTCGATCTCGTCGCTTTCCGTGCCGAATGAGAGGGTGTATTCTCCGAGCATCGAAAGGGTTTTCAGCGCGCCTTCGGCAAATCCTTTTGCCGTTGAAAGAGAATAGACTGTGGGTAGTTCGAGCACTAAATCCGCTCCTGCCTGAATCGCCCAGTTGGCACGGGTGTATCTGTCCTCAACGCACAAATCCCCGTGTTGCGTGAAAGACGAGCTCATCACGACAACCAAAGCGTCGGCGTTCGTTTCGCGCTTGGCTTTTTTGAGTTGCTTGAGATGCCCGTTGTGAAATGGATTATATTCGGCTACTACGGCGGTTATTTTCAAAATAAATCCTCATATTGTTGATTTTTGTGAGTTATTTATTTATAATTATAACTAAAAATAAAACAATTGCAATCAATGTGCAACATTTTAGGAGTTTTATATGACGCAATTCGTTGAAAATCTTATGAGCAGAGCAAGCGAACTCGGCAAAACGATAGCACTTGCGGAAGGCACTGACGTGCGCGCGGCAAAAGCGGCTGAAATTCTCACTCAAAAGAACGTTTGTAAAGTCGTTCTCATCGGCAACGAGAATGAAATCAAAGCAAAATTCCCCGAAATCGACTTCACTGGCGTTTCTTTCGACGACCCCAAGACGAGCGAACACAGAGCGGAATATGCAAACACGCTTTTTGAACTTCGCAAAGCAAAGGGTATGACCGAAGATCAAGCGCTCAATATCGTCACCAACAACAATATGTTCTATGCGTGCGTAGCACTCAAGCGCGGTGACGTCGACGGTGTGGTCGGCGGCGCTGTGTTCAGTTCCGCAGACGTATCGAGAGCAGCATTCCAAGTCATCAAAGCAGCCCCCGGCATCAGTTCGGTTTCAAGTTGCTTCGTTATGGTTCCGCCAGAAGATTTCAAATATAAAAAGTATCCCGCATACATTTTCTCCGACTGCGCGGTTATTCCGTATCCCACGAGCGATCAACTTTCAGATATCGTGGTCGCGGCGGCAGACAGTGCAAAGAAAATCTGTGAAATGCAACCCAAAATCTCTATGCTTTCGTTCTCTACGAAGGGCAGTGCGAATCACGAATCCGTCGAAAAAGTCCGCGTAGCGTACCAAAAAGTCAAAGAAGAGCATCCCGAAATCGACGTTGACGGCGAACTTCAACTCGACGCGTCTCTCGTTGACAGCGTTGCAAATCAAAAAGCACCGGGCAGCCCCGTTGCAGGTCAGGCAAACGTTCTCGTTTTCCCAAACCTCGACGCAGGCAATATCGGATACAAGATCGCTCAACGCTTCGGCAACTGTATGGCAATCGGACCTATTATGCAAGGTCTTGCTCTTCCCGTAAACGACCTCAGCAGAGGCTGTGTTGCCGAAGATATCGCCGCCGTTGCCGCAATCACGGCGCTTCAATCCGTAAAGGACTAATAAGGGAGACATAAAATGAAAATTCTCGTTATCAACGCCGGCAGTTCGTCGCTCAAATATCAACTTATCGATATGGATACCGAGCAAGCCATTCTCAAAGGACTTTGCGAGCGTATCACGTTCGAGGGCGGTGAACTCACTCAAAAAACCGCCGACGGCAGAGTGCTTAATATCAAGCAAAATATGAAAGATCACACCGAGGCTATCGAGCTCGTGCTCAAAGCAATGGTCGATCCCGCATACGGCGCAATCAAGTCCACAGACGAAATCAGCGCCGTCGGACACAGAGTTCTCCATAGCGGCGAGGACTTCAAAAGTTCCGTTGTCATCGACGACGAGGTTATCCGCATCTGCGAAAAGAATGCGGAACTCGGACCTCTTCATATGCCGGGCAACATTGCTTGCATAAAGAGTTGCAGAGAAGTTATGCCGGGCGTTCCGATGGTTGCGGTGTTCGATACGACATTCCACAGCACTATGCCCGCAAAAGCGTATATGTACGGAATTCCGTATTCGGTATATGACAAGTACAAAGTGAGAAAGTACGGCTTCCACGGCACCTCTCACAAGTTCGTGAGTGAAGAAACGATCAAACTTCTCGGCAAAAAAGAGAGCAAAATCATCGTTTGCCACCTTGGCAACGGCTCTTCGATTTCTGCCGTGAAGGACGGCAAGTGCCTCGATACGTCAATGGGATTCACGCCTCTTGAGGGTTTGGTCATGGGGACGCGCTCGGGTGATATCGACCCTGCCGCAAGCGAATTTATTCGTGCAAAACTCAATCTCACTCCCGAAGATCTCGTGCAATACCTCAACAAAAAATGCGGTATGCTCGGCGTGAGCGAATTGAGTTCGGATATGCGCGACCTCGAAAAAGGCATCAACGAGGGCAACGAAAAGGCAAAACTCGCAGTTGAAGTTGCCGCTTATCGCATCAAGAAATATATCGGTTCGTACGCGGCGGTGCTCAACGGCGTTGACGCTATCGTCTTTACGGGCGGTATCGGCGAGCATAGCGACCTTATGCGCAGACTCGTTATGGAAGATATGGAATATCTCGGCGTCGATTTCGACTTCGAGGCTAACAAGCAACACGGCGACGGCGTGAGAGTGCTCTCAAAGCCCGACAGCAAAGTCAAAGTGTTTATCCTTCCAACGAACGAAGAACTCTCGATCGCAAGAGAAACAAAAGCACTTGCGCTTTGAGAATTATCGATAGCAACGCTTTTCGGGTGATTTTCGGATAATCATGCCGATTATTGCCCGAAAATGCAGAAA
>JBNMJA010000063.1:0-7962 GCA_050873585.1 Bacillota bacterium
ATTTCTCTCAATCCCTCGAATTGCGCCTCTTCCTTTCTGAACACTCTGTGCTTGTTGTAAGAGGGCCAAGGCTGAACCATAAGCACGCTTCCCTTCGGAGCGAATTTGGAGTAGATTTCCTCTGTAACGAACGGAATGAACGGATGCAAGAGTTTGAGGATTTCCGTCAGGACGTACGCAAGCATCGCGATAGCGTGATTGTGTTGTTTCTTATCCTCGGAATAGAGCATAGTCTTGCTCATTTCGATATACCAATCGCAGAATTCGCTCCACACGAAGTCGTAAAGTCTTGCCGCGGCAAGTCCGATTTCGTATTTATTGAGGTTTATCGTGACTTCCTTTATGACGTCGTTGAGGCGTGTGAGAATCCACTTATCCGCGCCGTTGAATCTCGAGGGCAACGTCAGATCGTCGTCGTCCTTTATATTCATGATAACGAATCTCGAAGCGTTCCAGAGTTTATTCACGAAGTTTCTGCAACTCTCGATTTTTCCGTCGGTAAATCTCGTATCGCTGCCGGGCGCAATACCCGTCGCAAGCGAGAATCTGAGAGCGTCCGCGCCGTACTTGTCGATGATTTCGAGCGGATCGATACCGTTTCCGAGGCTCTTTGACATCTTTCTGCCCTGAGCGTCACGCACGAGACCGTGGATAAGCACTTCGGAGAAAGGTACTTCGCCCATAAATTCTATGCCGCTGAAAATCATTCTCGCAACCCAGAAGAAGATTATATCGTAACCCGTAACGAGCACGTTGCCGGGATAGAAATAACTCAAATTCTTCGTCTTTTTTGGGTATCCGAGAGTGCTAAACGGCCAAAGTGCGGAACTGAACCAGGTGTCGAGCACGTCCTCGTCCTGACGGATATGATGACCGCCGCATTTAGGGCAAACGTCGACGGGCGTTTTCGACACGGTCATTTCGCCGCAGTCGTCGCAGTAATACGCAGGGATTCTGTGTCCCCACCAAAGTTGACGAGAGATACACCAGTCGCGAATATTTTCCATCCAGTTGAAATAGGTGTTTTCAAATCTCTTTGGGATAAACTCCGTCTTTTTGGAGCGCACGGCTTTGATTGCAGGCTCTGCAAGCGGCTTCATCTTGACGAACCATTGTTTCGACACGAGAGATTCCACCGTTTCGCCGCAACGATAGCACGTGCCGACGTTGTGCGCATACGGCTCGATTTTGACCATAAGACCGAGCGCGGTCAGGTCCTCAACGATGGCTTTTCTTGCGGTGAGTCTGTCCATTCCTTTATACTTGCCTGCGTTCTCGTTCATAAGACCGTCCTCGCCGATGACCTGAATCACGGGCAAATCGTGGCGCAAACCGAGTTCAAAGTCGTTGGGATCGTGCGCAGGTGTGATTTTAACCGCGCCGGTACCGAAACCGATTTCGCAATAATCGTCCGCAACGACGGGGATTTCTCTGTCGGTAAGCGGAAGTTTTACCGTCTTTCCGACGTATTTTGCCATCTTTTCGTCGTTTGGATTGACCGCAACCGCCGTATCCCCGAGCATAGTTTCGGGACGAGTCGTTGCAATCACGATAGCGTCGTCCTCACCGACGACGGGGTATTTATAATACCAAAGGTTTGATTGTTGCTCTTCGTATTCGACCTCTGCGTCGCTCAGAGCGGTATGGCAATGCGGACACCAGTTGATTATTCTATTGCCCCTGTAAATCAAGCCTTTTTTGTAATAACGTACAAACGCCTCGAGCACCGCGTTGGAGCAATTCTCGTCCATCGTGAACGCGGATTTAGACCAATCGCACGAAATGCCCAGAGCCTTTTGTTGCTCGACGATTCTTCCGCCGTACTGTTCTTTCCACGCCCAAGCACGCTTGAGGAACCCCTCTCTGCCGACGTCGTTTTTTCCGAGTCCCTCTTCCTTTTTGAGTTTTTCCACGACCTTGACTTCGGTTGCGATGGACGCGTGGTCGGTGCCGGGCATCCAGAGGGTTTCGTATCCGCTCATTCTCTTGAAGCGAACGATGACGTCTTGTATAGTTTCGTCGAGTGCGTGTCCCATATGAAGTTGCCCCGTAATGTTGGGCGGAGGCATCATAATGGTGAACGGTTCTTTTTCGGGGTTTGTGTGGGCTTCGAAGAACTTGCCCTTCATCCACATATCGTAAATGCGTTTTTCAAACTCCGGATTGTACGTTTTGTCCATATCCTGCATTATTTATCTCCTTGCGCTAAAAAGCGGCTGTATTCTCAAAAATCAAAGATTTCCGAAAGCACGGCGGCTTTCGGAAAACATATTATGTATTTTGGCGAAAGATCCTTACGCTTCGTAAGTCCCTTCTTTCTTTTCCTGAACTATTTTTTGGTCCTCGGCTTTGACGGATTCTGCCGTAGCGGCTTCCATTTTGCCCTCTTTTACGAGTTTTACCTGCTTCATCGTCTCTTTTAGATAACTGAAAGCGGCGGCGTAACTTTGAGCGATACCCCAAGCAAGAATACCCCAGTCGGCGTATTGAACGTAATCGTGGAAAAACGCCAAAATAACGCCGATAGATATCGTGAAAGACGACACTTTGCCGAGCCAATTCGCTTTGACCGTCGCGCCTTTTTTGAGAACGTATACGGCAATCATCGCTTGTATAAACTCTTTTGCGAAAATCAAAATCACGAAAGCGTAGTGCACGAACCAGGGATTGTCGAGCGTGCCGTTTGCCACGAGGTTGTTGCCGAGCGGCGTAAGTCCCGTGCAGAAGGAAAGGCAAGCAAGCACGGAAACGTGCATAAGTTTGTCCGCAATGGGATCGAGCACCATACCGATACCGCTTTGCATATTGAATTTTCTTGCAATCCAGCCGTCAACCATATCGCTTGCCGAAGCAAGGAAAAACACGCCGAGTGCGATATAAAAAAGCAATTTACTGTCTTTCACTCCGCCAAGAGCCATCAGCGTCACAAAAACGGGAACGCAGATAATGCGGAAGTAAGTGATGATGTTGGGGATTGTCCAGACTTCTTTGAAGTCGATTTGACCGAGTTTTTTTGCCATAAATCTCTCCGTTTTACACGCGTATACGGGCGTGCGCTCATAATTTATCTCATTATAGCAAAGAAAAGTTGTTATGTAAACAATAAAAATCGCAACGAAAGCACAAAATATAGAAAAATACAATAATATGCACCGAGGGGAAAAATGGAAAGTTGCCTTATCATCATAAATCAAAATGCCGGCACGAGCAAAAAAATCAACTTCGAAAAAGTGGAAAAGTGCCTCGGAGACCGCTACGAATACACTCGCAAAAGCATTCCGCGCGACAAAATCGAAAACGTCGAAAAGTATAATGCGGTTGCCGTTTGCGGCGGCGACGGAACGCTCGGATCTATTCTTCAAAAAGTCTACGACAAGCCGATCGACCTCTATTACTTTCCCGTCGGTACGCTCAACGACAAAGCAAAAGCGGAAAGATACGCCCGACACAAAAGCGTATGCCCTTCTTGCACAGATTACGTCGCAAACAAAAAGCCCGTCGTCTACGGAAAATGCCAAAAATCCATAGAGCAGGACTGCTACGAAACGGTGGATTGCGACGCAAGCGTTTTCGCCTACGTTTTTGCCGCAGGTTCTTTCACCCCGATAGGTTACACTTCGGACGTCAACGAAAAAAAGAAATTCGGCATTTTGGCATACGTCTCAAAAGTCCTGAAAGAATACAAGCCGCACAAAATAAAAGCGACGATAAAAAACGGCAAGCACAGTTACGAGGGCGATTTTACTCTCGTCATGTTCGTCAAATCTCCAAGGTGCTTCGGCTTCCCCTTCAACAAGGCGTTCGACGCCGAAAGCACGAGTGGACATCTCGTTGCGATTCGAGCTCCGAAGCATAAAGGATTACTTGGATATATCGAAATGTTCTTCCCGTTTTTCAGAGTGTTTTTCATAGGTTTGAAAAAGGAAAAAACCAAAGGTAAAATCATCTTTGAAAAAACGTATTCCGCCAAACTCACACTATCGCAAAATATAGATTTTTGTCGTGACGGCGAAAAACAAACGCTTGGTGATGGAACGTACAAAATCTCCTTCAAAAAGTCGGTTTGCAACTTTTCAGTCATTGAAAAATTCTGAATAATCGTCGCAAAAAGTCAAATGTTTTACAATAAATCGCGATTTTTATAATACTTTTACGCTGATACCGGCAAATTTAAAAATCCCTCTAAATAGAGGGATTTGTTTTGATAAAAACCAAAATGTATTACAGAAAACACGATTTTTTAGAATTGTTTTGCGTTTTTCGGCATTAATTTATCTTTTTCTCTGCCGTTACGCCACGCTTATTTACCGAGCACAAGTTTTACGACGTCGTCGGGCGCGCTGAGGATATATTCCGCTTTGTATTCTTCAAACTCTTCCTTGCTTCCGTAGCCGTAAAGAACGGCTGCGCAATCCACACCTTGAGCGTGCGCACCTTCTATATCGTAGAGCCTGTCCCCCACCATCAGAACCTTGCTTTTATCCTTCACGCCGAGGTTTTCCAAAGCACCTTGAATCACGTCGCTTTTTGCCTCTTTGCTTGCGTCGCTAGATGCGCCCGCAACGCAATCGAAATACTTCCCGAGGTCAAAATCGCGCATAATCATTTGAGTGAATTTTATAGGTTTACTCGTTGCCACGCCGAGAATTTTTCCTGCGTTTTTGAGAGCCGCAAGCATCTGCTCCACCCCCTCGAAAACTTTGCAATTCTTATAGCCGTACTCCTCGTACACCCCTCTGTAAATTCCGATGAGTTTTTCAATTTCGGGCATTTCCAATCCAAGAAAATCGTGCATCGAAACTCTGAACGGAGGTCCTACCATTTTGTCGAGAATTTGATTCGTATACGGCACGTTCTCTTTTTCGAGTGCGTATGCAATACATTCGGTGATTCCGGGTTTGCTGTCGGTCAGCGTTCCGTCAAGGTCAAAAAGTATATAATCGTAGTTTTTCATTTTTCGCTCGTCTTACGTTATTTGCAAACGTCATACGCGCAAAAATCAACGCCCGACGTTTACATTTTAAGTCTAAACAAACCTTTTGACTTTGTCAATCCATTCGCCGCCCAATAAGTCGCAAATGGGCACGTCGAGTATGGTTTTAACGCCTCTATCCCCTCTTAAAAACGCTTTTGCGTTTGCTTTTGCGTATGAGATCAACACTCCTGCCGTAAACGTAGGATTGCTTTTCAGCGCAAGCGAGAGCTCTGCTCTCGATTCGAAGCCGTCGAACATTGAATTCACAAGCACAAAACCGCCGTGCTCCATACCCTCGCAATACTCCGAAAAGTATTTTTCGTCCACGAAATGCACGATAGTGTCGTATTCTGCAAAATAATCGGGCATATTTACGATTTCATTCTCTATTTCTGCCTTGTCTGCATCGTCTTCGGCAACGACGAAGCACTCCCTTAGATGTTTATCTCTCGGCGTAAGCCCCTCTCCCTTGCCCTCTCTTGCGAGTTTCAATGCGTTTTCTTTTGGAATAGTGTATTGTTTTGCGTTTTTGACGCCTTTTATACGCCTTATTGCCTCGCTATGCCCCTGTGAGACGCCCTTTCCCCAAAATGTTTGCAGTTTAACGCCGGGCATCACCGCCGAAAACAACGCCCTTACAAGCGAAAACAGCCCCGGGTCCCACCCGATACCGACGTAACACAGCCTATCGTTCAAATTTGCGATTTCCGACAATCTATCGAGGTATATCGGCATTTGCGCATGAGTATCGAAACTATCCACCGTATTGAACTTGCGTGCGATATTATACGCTGTCTCTTGCAAATCGCTTTGCGAGCCGACGCACAACGCAACGACGTCCAAATCGAAGTCGAATATCTCCTCTTGCGCATATATTTTCGTATTAAAGGGCGACTTGACGTCTTTCCGTCTCGAAAATATCCCCACGAGTTCGATTTCCTCGTCTGCAAGAGCGATTTTTTCACACGCTTTACCGAGATTCCCGTATCCGACTATACCCAATCTGATTTTATCATTATCCATATTGAACGCTCTCCCACTCTTGCCTTTCCACTATGCGAAAATCAAGCGACATAATCTCTCACGATTCGCGATCGAAAAGGCATAATATATCGTAGCAACGCTTTGATACTTCGCAGTATATGCGCCCGCGCGGCATATGTTGACACGTTTTTGGTCAAAACCGCACTCCGCGCATAAAACCGAAGTCGGTTGACAATAATAGAGCGAGTATGGATATGGTAAAACGCGGAGATTTATATTATGCCGATTTAAGCCCCGTCGTGGGCAGCGAGCAAGGCGGAGTACGCCCCGTTCTCATCGTGCAAAACAACGTTGGCAACAAATACAGCCCGACGATAATCGCCGCCGCAGTCACCTCACAACTCGACAAAGCGAAATTACCCACTCATATCGCGCTCGAAGCGGGCAAATACGGTCTGCCGAAAGATTCCGTAGTTCTCCTCGAGCAGATACGCACGCTCGACAAACGCCGTCTGAAAGAAAAAATCGGCGAATTGCCACTCAATATGATGACAAGAGTCAACGAAGCGTTGCTGATTTCACTCGGATTTTTCGAAACCTAACGAATCAAACGTACTTAGAAAATTATATTTCAAATTCCACCAAAAGCACAAAAGTCTTACGTCAAATGGCGAATTCATCGGCAAAATCGCGCGCAAACCAAAACAAACAACGAAATAGCACAAAAAAACACGCCCGTTTTCGATGAGCGTGAATTTTTCTTGATTAATATCGTGTAGCGGCGGTTTTCGATATTCAGTCCTCGTAAACGTCAAACAGATTTGCAAGCACCTTGTTTATCGTGCGCCATTCAAAACCTTTCTGGAAGAGATGCGCTCCCACCTTTTGCGCGCCCGATTTATCCTCGATTTTCTTTGATTTCACAAACTTTTTTGCCATTTTATCGGCAAGTTCAAGTTCAAACTCGTCGTCGATTTCCTCCGAAACGATATCCTCGACGACATTTTTATCCACGCCTTTTTCGTTTGTGAGTTTGAAAACGATTTTCCTCACGCCGTATCTCGACTTATTGAAAAGCAAAAACGTACGCACGTACTCGGCGTCGTCAACGTACTTGTATCCCTTTGCTTTGTTTATGGCAAAATCGACTTCGTCTTTATGGAAGCCTTTGTCGTAAAGTTTATCTTTGCACTCTTGCTCCGAACGAGCCGAACCTGCAAGATACTTCACAAGAGTTTCATACGCTTTTTTTGCTCTTTCTTCGTCGAGCGGATAATCCGACACTATGCCACCTTGCTACGATAATTGTTGATTTTTCGCGGTTCTAATCAAGTTTTTTAAAACAGACGATGCCCGTGTCATCGATTGCGGACCGCCCGAGAGACGCCTCTTTGACGCCTTCGATAAACGAGTTTTTATTGTCTAGCCTGACAAAAACCTTTGCCGTAACTTCGTCGCTGTAATCGATATCGTCAATCATAACTCCGCTTTTGCGGAAATACTTTTCGAGGGTTGCGTGAGTCGGATAATCCGACTTGATTTCAACGAGCGCACACTCTGCCTTTTGAGAAATCTTGCCTGCGCACACTCCGTCTGCCGCCGTCTGCGAGTATGCCCCCACAAGTCCGCCCGCGCCGAGTTTTATGCCGCCGAAGTATCTCGTCACCACGATTGCCGTCTTGACTAGATTCTGCTTTCTCAAAACGTCGAGTATAGGTTGTCCCGCAGTTCCCGACGGTTCGCCGTCGTCGCTGAATCTCGTGACGTTTCCAAGTTCGTCCGCAACGTACGCATAGCAATTATGCGTTGCGTCGGGATACCTTTTTCGCACGGCTTTAACGAATTCGTCCGCACCGTCGGCGTCGAGTTCACCTTTTACGGTGGCAATGAAAATCGAGCGTTTAATCTCGATTTTCACCTCGTACTCTCCGTCAACGTAGCGATAAGTTTTCATTCAACGGTAACCTTAAAGAGATTCTTTTTGCCTTCAAAAAGGCAAAAAG
>JBNMJA010000064.1:0-7848 GCA_050873585.1 Bacillota bacterium
CTGTACGATAACGAAATCGTTTGTGACGTACGAAAGCGAAATTTCGGAAGGATCGTCGCCCGGGTGGAAATTCTCCTCGAACGCGATTTTATGTTCTTTAAGCACGTTTCCGTCTTTCTTTATCGCAACGATGCAACCGCCCTTCGTCTTTGCGGATTCTTTGAAAGCCACGTCCACCTTGACTTTGCCCTCGGAAACGAGAGTCGGCGTTGCGCTTTGGACTACTCCGTCGTCAAAATCAAGCGTGAAATCGCCAAACTTATGCGTATCGTCAAACCAGAAATAGAACGTACCCAAAAGTTGATCGTTTTTGACGTCGACGAATTGCGTGTCCTCGTTTGCGCCGAGCGTTACGCCGTTCGGATTCTTTTCTTTGTCGATGGAAACTTCGATTTCAAAAGATTTTTCAAACGACTTGTTTTCGATAGAGCCGTCGTCTTTAACCTCGATTCCGTCGTACTTCGCACTCACTTTCGTTTTGCCGGGAGCGAGTGCCGTTATCGTACCGAAAGTTTTGTTGATATTTGCGACGGATTCGTCGTCAACGGAGTATTCGATATTCGCTACGGTGTCGGACTTAAGATTGAAATTGGACATTGCGCTGAGATTTGCGCCTTCCTTAAGCGTTACAACCTCTTCCTTCACGCTCATATCGCCATTCATCGGTTTAGAGGAAAAGAAATACAAATCCACCGTGTCGAATTTCTCGCCCGCGGAAGCCTTTATGGTGACGTTGCCCGTCGTGAGCGGATAGACCACGCCGTCCTTAATGACGACGCTTGCCTTATTGTTTTCTTTTCCCTTCGTTGCTTCGTCCGACAAAACGACCGTGGAATTGGTTGCGTTTGACGGTTCAACCGACGCAGTGACCGCCACGCCTTGTCCGGATGCGATATCCACGCTCTTTTCCGCGATATCGCCGATTTTGACGCTCTTTACGGGAACGTCTACGAGGATATCGACCGTCTTGGTAACGGACGACGTGGTGAAAATCAGCAAAAGCGGTATCACCAGTATGAGAGCGACGACTCTTAATTTCATATTTTTCACGATTCGCTCCCTCCTAATTTTCCGAAGTATAGAATTTTTCGTTCAATCCTTTGACGAGATAAACGAATGCGCCGACGAACACTGCGATGACGATTATCGCAACGAAGCAAATCGACGCAGCGAGCGCTTGCTCCGAAGTGCCCACAATCGACAGTATGAGCGACAGCGCAACCGCGCCCGCACCCATAATTATGCTTACGATAAGACCGAGAAATATGACCGCCGATATCGTATTGTTGCCCTCTTCCACTTCTTCTCTTTCGCTGTCGGGAAGATTTGGCTTCGACAAATCTTTGCGAGTCGCAAAAGCGATTTCGGCAAAAGAAAGCATACTTGCAAACACGAATATGACCATCGCCTGCCACCAGTTGAGATATCCCACCGCAAGCAAAACGACGCTCGATGCAAGTATGGAGAATTCCGAAACCGCAAGGCAAAACAAAACTTTGCTCCAGATGACCGTTTTGCCCTCTATCGGGAGAGTTTTGAGCATACCGAGCATTTTGCCGTCCCTGCTGACGTTCGTGGTGCAGAAAGTGTTTGTGAGCACCGCAAACATAGAGATGACGAATATCGCAATTTCATAGTCGCATTGCACGACGGTGAGAGATTTCATCATCGATTGCATAAGGTTTACACACACGTAAACCATAAGCGGCAAGGTGAACGTCGTCGCAAAGTATTGAAACGCATACGAAGGCGTGCGCAAAATCACAATAAACTCTTTGTACATCAAACTTGCCATAGGAGAGCGCATTTTGATTTTTTTCTTCTTATGGTAAGTTTTAAGTTCTCCCTCCATTCGCTTTTGCAAGATTTTGTTGTACATCGCTCTTATGAGCAACCAGGAAGCCGTAAATCCCACCACTCCGATTGCAAGAATCACGAGCACGCTCAAAACGAGGTCTTTCCCGACGAGCATATTCGAGAACAGGTTGACGGGATAAAGATTTGCCGTTACGTTGGATATTCTCGTTATCGTGAGTCTGTCGAACACGAATTTCAAATCTCCTGATTGAATGAGCGAAGTCAATTGTTCCAAAAACAAACTGTAAACCCAAAAGCCTACGCCGAGTATCGCCACGTAAACGAAAAGATGCAATATAAATCTGTTGGAAATGAATCTAATGACGTAGTTGAGCGGTATGGCAATGAGCGAAGCGATCGCGCATGACACCATCGGCGCCAAAACCAAATGCGACGCGAGCGCAACGTAATATCCCCCTCCGCCGAGCGGAGAAAGCACGTCTACCACGATACACGCAGGCAAAAGCACCAAAACCGTGGACAAGAACTGTGCGAAATAAATCTTCAGAAATTTGTACGCAAACAATTCGCTCGAACTTATCGGTTGACACAACAGCACTTCGACATCTCTGCTTTCCGACAGTGCCGAGTGAATGTTTTTCGCGCCTACGGCAACGTTTATCAAAAACACCGCCCCGTATATCATCGTAAGCAACTCGTAGGCTCTGTCTTTGGCGGCGTTTGCCACTTCAAACGTTGTCGAAACGTACATTTTGGCAAATCTGTAATAGACGAAAATGAACGTACCGTACAGTACGACAAGCAGCAAAAACGTCGATAGAATACCGAAAACGTCCCTTCTGCCCTTTTCTTTGCGGAAGGTTGACGAAAAGCGTTCGGCAAAATCCTTTTTGAACAGCAAAATAACGTTATTCATCAATCGTCCTCGAATTCTTCTATAAACGCCTCCTCGAGCGTTTTGTCGGGGTTGTTCTTTTTGAAATCGGCGATGACGATATCTTCAACGATTCGACCTTTGTTGATGATATACGCTCTGTCGCAAGTCTTTTCCACTGCGTCGAGATTGTGCGATGAGTAGAGCACGCCGTTTCCTTTTGCCTTGTACACTTGCATATATTCTCTTAGCGCCTTGCTCGTCTGCGGATCGAGTCCGGTGAGTGGCTCGTCCAAAAGCCAGAGTTTAGGCCGATGAATGAGCGACGCCATAAGACAGATTTTTTGGCGCATACCGTACGAATACGACGATATAAGCGCGTCGATTTTGTCGCCGAGAACGAAGATTTTCTGCATTTCGTCTATGCGTGCGACTCTGTCCTCAACGGGCGTTTTGTGCAAGTCGGCAATAAAATTTATATATTCCGTTCCCGTCATTTTGTCGAACATCGCTCTGTTGTCGGGAACGTAACCTAAGTTCATCTTTGCTTTTACGGGCTCTGTTTTTATATCGTGTCCGCAAATCTTAATTTCTCCCTTATCGAACGGGAAGAATCCCGTAAGGCACTTTATCGTCGTGGATTTTCCCGCGCCGTTTTTGCCCAGCAATCCTACGATTTCGCCGGGGCGGCACTCGATATTTATGTCGTGAATGACGAAATCGGCGGCTTTTGCATACTTTTTGTACAAGCCTTTGATTTCAACGATAAGGTCCTCTTTTTCGCTTGCGTTTTCCGAAACCGCGGAATCGTCGGAAACTTCGATATTTTCCAATGCGATATCGTTTTCGGGCAAGTTTTGTTTTTTTGAATTGTCGTTTGTCATTTGTTGCTCTCTAATATTTTGTTTTTTGCTTATGCGCCGAGGGGAAATCCTCGGCGCATAAGCGCTGTTTTTTGTCAATAAGCGTACTTCAACGTTTGTTGCACGCTCGTGTCGGAGACCTTGTACTCAAGCGTTACGCTCGTCACTCTGCCGTCTGCTACGGTTATCGTTAGTTTCACTCCGCTCACCTTCGCCGCTTCCGCGTCGCTAAGTTTAAGGAACGTCTTTACTTTGTCCGCAAACAACTTCACTGCGTACTCTTTTTCCTCGTCGCCTTTCTCCTCGAAACTCTCCACCATACTCTTTTCTAGTTGAAGTATCGGGGCATTGTCCACGCTTCCGTTAGTGGTCGTTTCGGTGTACGCATCGCTTGCGTATGCGTCTTCGCTCAACGTCTTTTCCGTCTTTTCGTACGTCCAGTTCGTTTCGCCTTTCGTATACTTCTGCTCGCAAGAGGAAAGCAACGTTTCGCCTTTCGTCACGCTTTGCGCGTATTCCACGCTCTTTGCTTCACTGCCTTTGCTCAATGCATCCACCCACGCAAGTTTGTCTCCCTGCGTAGAGTCGTTGCATGCTGCCAGCAACGCAACCGTAAGCACCAGCAATATTATTACCGCTATATTTCTGCGTTTCATTTTTTACTTCCTCCTATCTCAGACTCTGAACTTGCCAAACGCTACGTACGCCATAGCAAGCAATGCGCTCACTGCCGCCACAACTCCGAACAAGACGTTATCTCTAACCTTGTTCGCTATCTCCGTCGCTTCACTGCCTGCCGCTCTTGCCGCTTGCCATGCCTCTTGGTACGCCTTGCCTTCTTCACTCTGCTTCACAAGCGCAAGCTTCTCTTCGTCCAACGCTACGATATAATCGTGCGCTTCAATGAGTTTCTTGTCCTCGCCTGCCGCATATGCGTCCAGCATAACCTTTATCTCGTCCAGATTCGCCGCTACTTTTGCATAGTTTGCACAAAGCGCTTCGGCGTTTGCATAATTCGCTTTCGCCTCTGCCTCGTCGTTTATCTGCAACGTATCGTCTTCTGTTATGCTCTCCAAAAGCGCTTTCGCTTCCGCATACTGCGCTCTCGTGAAGAACTCTACTCCCGCATACTTCTTAAGACCTTCTATCTTTTCCTTTGCGGAGTTTACAACCTTAAACTCCAACGTCTTTGCGCCTTGATAATTTGCGTCTTGGATAGTTGCCGTATATACGTATGCGCCCACGGCGTCTATTTCGTCTGCCGCCGCGCCGTCTTTGACGAGAACTTTTACGATTTCTATATCGTCATGTCCCGTTACGCTTGCGTCTATGCTCAAACCGTACGAGAACACCAAGTATCCGCCGTCCGTGAGTCCGCCGAGAGTTATAACTATAGCATCCGTAAGATCTGCTTTCTCAACGGTTACGTCCACGAGTTCGGACTTATTGCTTCCGTCCGCAAACGTGTATGCCGTGGTGTGCACTATCTCGATTTGCATCTTGTATGCGCCTGCGCCTGCCGTTGCTATATCAACAGGCGTCGTGAGATCGCTTGCGCTATAGAACGCTGCTCTGAACGTATTGTCCGTTGCTGACGCAAGATATCCCGCAAGCATTGTGCGCCAGTTGAAAACGTTTTGCGTGTTTCCGTACACTCTCGTGATTCCTCTTGCCGCATCCGTAAGAGATACCACGGGCAAACCGACCGTAAGTGCGCCGTTCACGACATTGAGTTCGTAATTGCCGTTGTCTATGCTTGCGCTTATCACGTGCGTGCCGCCTGCAAACATGCTTCCGAAGTTGTCTGCCGTGAGTTCAACTCCGCCAACGAGCACGAACAATCTTACGTTGAGTTCGTCGCCTGCGAGCCCGTTAGATTCGTATTCCAACGCCGCGTTGAGGTTTGCCCAAGTTGCCGTGTACGGCAACTCTGCGTTCTTCACCGTTACGGTTACGGGGCGCTTGGTTATAGTGTACACGGAATTCGTTGCGCTCGTGTAGGCAATCGTTACGTCGTAGTTTGCATTGTCTGCCTTCGTTGCGGTGATTGCATACGTGCCAACGTTTCTGCCTTCCGCTCTCATGATAGAAACGAGAGTGTTCTCGTTTTCGCCGTACGCCATAGTACCTTTGGTGATACCGACGACAAGTGCCGCATCCGGATCTCCGTACACGCTCGTTGCGTCTTGCACGAGAAGAGTTACCTCTCTCTTGGTTATCGTGTACATTGCGTTTGTCGCGCTTACGTCATAGTTTGCGTTGTCGTAAGCAAACTCGATACCGTACGTGCCTGCGTTCTTTGCGTTGCCTATTGAAAGTTTTGCGTTGAGTACGTCTTGGTTCTCACCGTCTGCGAATTTACCTTCGATAGCGAACGTGAGCTTTGCAAGAGGATCTCCGTACACGCTCGTTGCGTTTGCCACGATCGCTCTCAATGCCAACTTCTTAACGGTGTATGTTGCGTTTTCTGCCGTGATAGTATAGTTTTCGTTCGTCCAGCTATCCAGCGTAATCTCATAAGTGCCTGCATTCTTGCCCGCTTCCCTTACAAGTTTGATTCCGAGAGAATCGAACGAATCGGTGTATGCGAGGCTACCCTTGAGGATTGCGCTCAACACAGCGTCTTGTGCGCCGTAGAAACTCTCTTTGTTTTCGATCTCGACGACGATTGCCTTTGCGGTGATTTCGTATGCTTCATCGCCGCCTACGAACGTGACGTTGTAGTTTTTATTGTTCCATGCGCCTTCGATATCGTACTTGCCTGCGTTTCTTGCAGAGTTATCGATCGTAAGCGTAATGCCGAGGTCATCACCGTCGATGACTCCGCTTACCGTGAACATATCGTTCTTGACGCTGATATCGTCGCCGTACACCGAAGATTGCGGCTTGATAGTGACGGTGACGTCTTTTTCGGTAACGTTGAAACTCTCTTGTGCGATGGTTTCGCCGTCCAAAGTTACCGTGATCTGATAAGTGCCTGCTTCGAGAATTTGCGTTCCTTTACCCGTTACGGACACGGTATACTTGCTTGCGTCTACGAGTTCACCCGTTGCTTTGACGGTAACGGTCGGGTTGAGCGCAAGCACATTGCCGTCGTAAACCTTGCTCGTTCCGCCGAGATTGAAGTCCACGTCGTAATAATCGTTTGCTTCCACAACCTTCAACGTGCCTTCAGTCTGGCTTGCGATATTGTAGTTTGCGTTGTCCGTAACCGCTTTTACGGTATATTCGCCCACTGCGAGCGTTTGTCCGTCCGCGAGCGTAACTTTGCCGTCTTTGCCAACAGTTGCAACGAGCGTTTCACCTTTGTAGATTGCAAAAGTGAAAACGATTTCGTCCACGTTACCGCTTGCGTTTGCAACCAACACGACAGTTTCCGTCTTGCCAACGATCGCTTGCGCGTCTTTTACGGTTACGGTGATATCCTTTGCCGTAACAGTGCAAGTATGCGCCGTATCGCCCGTGAGCGTATAGAACACCGCCTTATCGCCTGCAAGTTCAAACGTGACGTTATATTCGCCTACATTCTTGTCAAACGTTGCCGTTGCATAAACGAGCGTATCGTTATCGGAGTTCACAAGTCCCGAAAGCGTTGCCGTCACGGTGTGCATATTGCCGTCGTAAACTGCACTGTCTGCGGTGATTGCGTTGAGCGTAACCGCTTTTTTGCTTCCGTCGCAAGTATTCGTGATATCATACTTTGCGCCTTGATAATCGCATGCCAAAGTTGCGGTTGCCACGATTCTCGAATTGTCCATTCTCCAATCCGAAAGCGTAGCGGTTGCGGTTGCGGTAGTGCCGTCAACGTAGGTGATTTGCACGCCGACTTCACCGTCTCCGTAGGTCGCAGAACCCGTGATTGTGATTTCTTTGAAGATTTGACCTGCGAATTCGATATAATCGTTCAAATAATTTGTGATAAACGTGACGTCATCGCCCGTGCATTTTGAAGTGAGTGCCTTATAGGTTACGTCATACAAATCAATTGCGGTTGCGACGATATCGTCTGCGTTTTTGAGGTTGTTCACGTCGTAGATGAATTGAGCGACGTCACTGCCGACCACGTTCAAAGTTGCGCTGAGGCTGTTTACGAGCGAACTGTTCGTGAGCGCAACGCCATTGTTGACGTATACGGACGAATCGAGTGCGCTTTCGTCAAAACTCAAAGCAACGCTCCGAAACGCTAAAAACTTTGTTTCCTGTAGATTTTTATTCAAACATAACCGAAAAAATCTCGGAAAAAACGAAAAACGCGCAGGAAGAGCTGAAAATTTTAAACGCGCAAATTCAGGC
>JBNMJA010000065.1:0-7570 GCA_050873585.1 Bacillota bacterium
CGTCAAGGTTTTTTTGATAAAGGGAGAGTTTTATTCGCTCAAGAAAAGCAAACTCGTTAGATTCTTCAAGCCCGACGTCGCGCTTCTTTGCTGTCACGGCGGTGAGGGAGAAAACGGAATTTTGCAAGCGCTTTTGGAGTATAACGGGATTGCGTATACGTCCTGTGACGTTTTACGCTCGGCGTGCCTTATGGACAAGGCGCTTTCCAAACTGCTGTTTGAAAGTCTGCTGCTCAACGTGCTTCCGTATGAAATCGTGCTCAAAAGCGAATTTGAAAACGACAAGCAAAAGACGCTCGAAAGACTTGAAAAACTTATCGGCTATCCAATGATCGTAAAACCTTCGTCGCAAGGAAGCAGTATCGGCATCGAGGTTGCAAAACGTAGAGAAGAACTCGATTTCGCACTGCAAGTGGCGGCAAAATACGACTCTAAAATCGTCGTGGAGCAAAAACTCGAGGATTTTGTCGAGGTCAATTGCGCCGCATACCTAAAAGACGGCAAAATCGTGCTTTCTGATACCGAACAGCCTTGCTCGAAGAGCGATTTTCTCACGTTTTCGGATAAGTATTCGGGTGGAAAGATGAGCGCGTGTTCGCATGTCGTGCCTGCACCGATCGGATCTCTCGAGTTGATCGTGAAGGCAAACAC
Source organism: Bacillota bacterium (assembly GCA_050873585.1). Classification (GTDB taxonomy): domain Bacteria; phylum Bacillota; class Clostridia; order Christensenellales; family CAG-917; genus CAG-475. The sequence continues at coordinate 652 of JBNMJA010000065.1, forward strand.
GCAAAGATTATATTACGAACTGGGACTGTTCGGCGTGGTGAGAGTGGATTATCTCGTGGATACGAAACGCAACAAGGTCTACGTCAACGAAATCAACACGATTCCGGGCTCTATGGCGTTTTATCTGTTTAAGGGCGTCGGGGTGAGTTTCAAAATCCTTATTGGCGACCTTATCGAAGAGGCGATTTCAAGGAAATCGCACGCAATAAGGGCGGACGTTTTCGTGTCCGACGTGCTCAAAAACTTTTCGGGCGGCGCAAAACTCGGCAAATAAGCGAAGTAGTGCGGCTAATGCAAGGTTTTTTCTCTTGCGCGCGTTTGTCATTTATGCTAAAATATTTGCATAAATATGCATTTTGAGGTGCGAAAGTGGAAAAAATCAAAATGACTACGCCGCTCGTCGAAATGGACGGCGACGAAATGACTCGCGTGCTTTGGCAATGGGTGAAAGATATCCTCATCTGCCCGTACGTTGATTTGAAAACTGAATATTACGATTTGTCGATACAAAATCGCGACGCAACCGACGACGCCGTGACAGCCGAGGCGGCAAATGCCTGCCTAAAATACGGCGTGGGCGTGAAATGTGCGACTATAACGCCGAACGCACAACGAGTTGAGGAATTCGGACTGAAACGTATGTACTCTAGCCCCAACGCAACCATTCGCGCAACGATGGACGGTACGGTTTTTCGCGCGCCCGTGCTTGTGAGGGGCATAACGCCGCTCGTTCCCGGTTGGACGAAGCCTATCGTCATTGCAAGACACGCATACGGCGACGTATACAAAGCCGTCGAAATAAGAGCGCAGGGCGGAAAAGCCACGCTTTGCTGTGACGGCGAAGAGAAAACCGTGTTCGATTTTCACGGCGAGAGCGGCATATTGCAGGCGCAACACAACACGGACAAGAGCATAAGAAGTTTTGCAAAGAGTTGTTTTGCGTATGCTCTTTCGCAAAAACAGGACCTTTGGTTCAGCACGAAAGACACGATTTCCAAGGTGTACGACCATAGATTCAAGGATATTTTTCAAGAAATCTACGACGATGAGTTCAAAGACGAATTTGAAAAAGCGGGCATCGAGTATTTTTACACGCTCATTGACGACGCTGTGGCGCGCGTAATGCGCTCGCACGGCGGATTTATCTGGGCGCTGAAAAACTACGACGGCGACGTGATGAGCGATATGGTTGCAACGGCGTTCGGCTCGCTTGCGATGATGACGTCGGTGCTCGTTTCGCCGAGCGGAGCGTTCGAGTACGAGGCGGCGCACGGCACGGTCACGAGGCATTTCAGAAAATATGCGGCAGGGGAGGAAACTTCCACCAATTCCGTCGCAACGATATTTGCTTGGACGGGCGCACTCAGAAAGAGAGGAGAAAAGGACGAAAACGCACGACTCGTCGAGTTTGCCAATCGTCTTGAAAAGGCGACGATCGACACGATCGAGAGCGGAGAGATGACCAAGGATCTCGTGGGAATTTTCTCGCTCGAAGGAGTTGAGACAAAACCTCTAAATTCAAAGCAATTTCTCGAAGCGATTGCGTCAAGACTGTGATCGACTTTAGAGTTTTTGTTGCAAACGACGGAATCCAATTCTCGTTTGTGCATTGAAGCAAAACTCAAATTTAATCGATTAGAATAACGAAAAAGCACCGTTTCGGTGCTTTTTTCGTTATTATCGTAAAGTGTTGTTTTTGAATTTGAAATTATTGCTCTTTCGATTCTTGCTCGACTTTGTCGGGCTTTGCGAAGATGACGTTGTCGCCGACGATTTTTATCTCGTTTACGGCGCCTTCGCGAGTGTCTTCGGGCAGATAAATTTTCACTTGCTTTTCAACGTCGAAATCCTTGAACATAAAGAAGAAAAGTTTCTTTATCGTCGTGTCGTCGAGTTTCGGAGCAGGGGATTCGGTGAGGGTGATAACGCCGTCCTTCGTGCGAGTTTTGACAATTTGATTTTCGTATTTGACGTAATAATCGTAGGTGACGAAGCCGAGTTTATCGGCGTCATCCGCACCGACGTAGATTATGACGGCTTGCTTTTCCTTGAAGTCGATATTTATCGTGTTGACGTTTTTATCTCCGACGTTCTGACCTTGAATTGGGTCTTTGAGGTTGACAACGTGCATCGGGTCGGTCATATAGCCACTCTCTTCCATAAAATCTGCCGTGTCGTTGACCCAAGTGTCGCGGTTGATGCTACCGAGCGCCGCCGATATAATCGTGAACACTGCGCCGATTGCGATTACGCCGAGAGAGATATTGGAGAGGGTGAAATAGTCTTTGAAAGTTTTTTTACCGTCGTTGACGACTGTTTTTTCTTCTTTTTCGGGCTTATCTGGGAACTTCCAACCCATTTTTTTGTTGTAGAAAGCGTAATATTTTTTGTAGGCGGGGTTAAGTGCGAGTCCTACGCCTAGGCACAAAGTGCCTGCGCCTGCCAAAATCAAAAATATCATCGAACTTTTGAACGCAAAAAGGGAAGCGATTGCGTAAAACCACAAAAGCAAGCAACCCGAAAACAAAGCGATCATTGCCGCTATCATAAGGACGAAGGGAATGTTGATGCCCACTCTCTTCCAAAAACCGTTTTTTTGAGTTGCGATGCGTTTCATACATTGTATTATAGCATTTGAATTTTTCTTGTCAAAGAAAAGTTGAATAAATAGGCTCGATTTAAACCGTAGAGTTCGAGTTTTAATCGCAAAAATTATACTTTGTAATATATCGTGTTGCTTTTTGCCTTCTTATTTCTCCATAGGAAATTGCAATCTTGTGCCAAAATTCGTTCTAAAACCATTGGGCGGCAAATAAAATTGAGGTGAGCGTGCAGAAGGAATAAAACGAAAAAGAAGAAAATACGACTTTTCGCGACATAATTTCTTCAATTTTTCTCTCGCTCGGCGCATATAATCGGGGTAGTCAATGATTGTTACGGTGAAGAAAGCGAGCATTATCGGAGCGGTATCGTTGCTCATCGCCTTTGCGGTGCTTGCCGCGGCGGTGGGTATGACGGACAGCGCAGGCGTGTATTTTTGCAAGAGTACGAGAAAAATACCTGTGTACGGCGTGGAAACCGACAAAAAGGTGATTGCGCTCACGTTTGACGCCGCTTGGGGCGCAGACAAAACGCAAGGTATTCTCGACGTTATGGAGCAGTACGGCGCAAAAGGCACGTTTTTTCTCGTAGGATTCTGGATAGACAAGTATGAAAATGAAACCAAGGCTATCGCAGAGGCGGGATTCGATATCGGAAACCATTCGAGAAATCACCTCAATATGCCCAAACTCAGCGAAAACGAGATAAAGAACGAAATCGAATACGTCAACGACAGAGTTTTCGATCTAACGGGCAAAAAACCGAAATATTTTCGCGCGCCGTTCGGGGATTACAGCAACAAACTGATGACCTCGCTCGAAGAACTGAATATGGTGGGCGTGCAATGGTCGATCGATTCGCTTGATTGGAAAGGGCTTTCGGCAAAGCAGATTTTCGAGAGGGTAGTGCCCAAGGCAAAGAGCGGAGATATCGTGCTCTTTCACAACAACAGCGACCACGTTCTCGACGCACTGCCGATCGTGCTTTCCGCGCTAAAAGGACAGGGATTTGAACTGGTAACCTTGTCGCAACTCGTGCATACGGAAGGCTATACGATAGATTCAAACGGAATACAACACAAAAACGCATAGACGCACAGGAGGACTTATGAGTTATCAGCAAATGCAAAACAACAAGGTTTACCTTTCGGGACAAATTGCGAGCGCGCCGGAGTTTTCTCACGAAATTATGGGCGAAAACTTCTACGATCTGACGATTTCGGTTGCGAGATTATCGGGGCAAAACGACTTGATTCCCATCACCGTGAGCGACAGGCTTATGGAGGGTGTAGACTTTGAAATCGGCAATCTAATCGGGGTAATCGGACAATTTAGAAGTTACAACAAGATCGTTGACGGAAAGAGCAAACTCGTTCTTCGGGTGTTTGTGAGAGAGATTTGCGAGTGCGACGAAAAGTCGCCCAACGTCATCGAAATCGAGGGCTACGTTTGCAAGCAACCCGTGTACAGAACCACGCCTTTCAAGAGGGAAATCGCAGATCTGCTGGTTGCGGTGAATCGAGCCTACAACAAGTCCGACTATATCCCTGCGATTGCATGGGGAAGAAACGCACGCTATGCCTCGACTTTCCGTGTGGGCGAAAAGATTCATATCGTGGGCAGAATCCAGTCGAGAATATATCAAAAAGCGCTCGATGACGGCACGGTTGAAGAGCGGGTCGCCTACGAGGTGTCGATAACCAAGTTTGACGCCGTATCCGAAGAAGTGGCAGAGTAAAAACGCTATGCGTTTTGCAAACTATAGTAAATCAAAATTAACTGCGTTTCGAAGCGCAGTTTTTTTATATCGTTTTTCGTAAATCGGCAAGTCGCTTTATTTGTGAGTTTTTGCGTTACTTTTGCAAGATAACCTATTTACAATTCGCGCCTTAACTGATATAATAAATTATCCTATGATATATATTCGGGGGAATTTATGAACATAAAAGACTACACGCTGAAGATAGGCTACCGTGTATCGGGAAAGCGCAAAGAAGAATCCGTCGAGTATTCGCTTGTGAAAAACGGATACGAGGGCGAGGACTTGGTTTTGCGTGACGACGGCGACGAAAACCACGTCAAAGTCGTGTTGAGCGCAAAAGGCGACGTGCAAATCGACCTTGCAGAACTCATTTACGACCACTATTTCGAGAACAACGAAAGGTTTTTCGCAAACGGTTTTCAATCCTGGACGTCAACGAGAGAGTATAAAAGGCGCGACGTGCAATACGGACTGCGTTCGCTCTCCAAACTGCCTCTCGTAAGAAAGTTTTCGGGCGCTTCCGGCGACTACGCTTTCACCGAATACGGAAAGGATTTGTATCACAGTTTCTCGTATACATACTTCCGCAAGCACGAAAAAGTCGAGTTTTTCGGCTCGCTCAACGAGCGCACGGGATATACGATTTTCTATGCGGATATGAAAGAAAACGTGTTCGCCATCCAAAAGGACGTCGAGGGATTGGCTTTGACGGGCGAATACGAGTTGTTTGATATCGTGCACACTCACGGAACGTACGACAGCGTTTTCGACGAGTATTTTGCCGAGTACCCCGCAAAGCGTACGGGCAGAGTGGAGCATCTTGCAGGCTACACGTCGTGGTACAACTATTATCAAAACATAAACGAGGAGATTATTTTGCGCGACCTCGAAGGACTTGCGCACGTTGGCAACACCGCAAATATCTTCCAAATCGACGACGGATACGAAACGAAAGTCGGCGATTGGGATATGGATTTGCAAAAGTTTCCCAACGGACTTGCGCCTATCGTTGAAAAAATTCACTCGCACGGCTACAAGGCAGGACTTTGGTACGCGCCGTTTGCCGCTCAATTCGGCGCAAACGTCATAAAAAATCATCCCGATTGGCTCATTCGCTCAAAGAGCGGTAAACCCGTCGTCAGCGGAATTGCCTGGGGCGGATTCTATGCGCTCGACTTTGAAAAAGAAGAGGTGAGGGTGTATATCAAAGCGTTCTTCGACAAGGTGTTTGACGAGTGGCGCTTCGATATGGTCAAGCTCGACTTCCTCTACGCCGCGGCAATAGAACCCAGAAACGGTAAAACGCGCGGTCAACTTATGTGCGAAGCAATGGACTTTTTGCGTGAGTGCTGCGGCGACAAGATTATCCTCGGTTGCGGCGTGCCTCTCGCGCCTGCGTTCGGCGTCGTTGACGCCTGCCGTATAGGTTGCGACGCAGAAAATACTTTCAAGGAAAAGTTCTACGTCAAGGTCACCAATCAAGAGATTATCTCAACCAAAATCTCCATGCAAAACAGCGTGTATCGCCGCCATCTCAACGGCAGGATCTTTGCAAACGATCCCGACGTGTTCTTCTTGCGCGACGACGGTATGAAACCTGCCGTTTATACGTGGCAACAGAAAAAACTCCTTGCGCTCGTCAACCACATATTCGGCGACGTGCTGTTTGTGAGCGACGATATCGGTCAGTACGACAGCGAAAAAATGGCTGTTTTGATGGAATCCTACCAAAAATTCGACGGCAAAGTGATTTCCGCAGAGCATATCGCCCCCGAAGTCATCAAAGTGACGTACGAAGAGGGCGGAAAGACCAAGATGCTGGTTTTTGACGGCGCAACAGGCGATTATATAGTGCAATAACACGCACTAATGCGCTATTTGGCGAATAACTGCGTCAGAGCTTTTTGCCCAAGCAGTCACGTACGACGAGTACGCTCCTGTCTGTGCAAAAAAACTCTTCCTTGTTCTTCATCCGAATATCACGTAAGTGCGATTTCATGGAACTTAAACGCTATGATACTTTTTGACAATCTCGAAAAAGTACGCGACGAGGTGGCAAAATACGATAGAAATATCCGTCTCGTCGCCGCGTGCAAAATGCAGTCGAAAGATACGATAGACGAGTTTATGTCCGTCGCACCCGATTTCGTTTTGGGCGAAAACAGAGTTCAGGAGTTTGTCGAACGATACGACGAAAAGTATGTTTGGCATATCATAGGGCAGTTGCAGACGAACAAAGTCAAGTACGTCGTCGGAAAGGTTGATTTGATTCACTCGCTCGACAGAGCGGAGCTTGCAAAAGAGATAGAAAAACAGGCAAGCAAGCGCGGAATCGTGCAAAAATGCCTCGTTGAAATCAATATGGGCGCGGAGATAACAAAAGGCGGCGTTCGCCCCGAGGAAACGCTCGATTTCATACGAAGTATGAAGGATTATCCTCACATCGAGATAAAAGGCGTGATGAGCGTGCTCCCCAATCTCGACGACAAGATGCGACTTGCAAATCTTTACGACGAGTTGCAACGTATCTACGAGGACGCAAAGAGCATAAGACAAG
>JBNMJA010000066.1:0-7483 GCA_050873585.1 Bacillota bacterium
ATATCGTCGTCAACTCTTTTGGGGTCGAAAAACTTTGTTACGTCCATAATTTTCTCCTTGTATATCTCATTGTAAATTGCAATTGATACGAATGTATCGATTGATTCAATTGTAACACATTTGTCGGATATGTCAATGCGCATCTACCTATAAAATATATAAAAACGCGCTAAAATATAATGCCTCATCGGCATGTTCCAATCTGTTTTGCGGCGTCAACGGTTGATTGTTTTTCGGTTTTTTTGCTAGTAAAGCACAAAAAAAGCGAGTTGCTTTTGCAACTCGCCGGTATCGCTGACTTTTGAAAATTTTCACGCCGCCTCGTTCACGGCTATGCGCTGATTCGGCATAAGTCGCATCAAGAAGTATTGAATGGTCATCGTAAATCCCATCGAGCAGAAAACGTGAATTTGCGCAATTGACGAAATCGGGTAAGGGCGATCGATTATTCCCTTGAGATTTGCTTCCTTAATCATTATCAACGCCGTGATAAGAACGTAAGATAGCATACCCGCCGAAATCATACCTTGCTTTGGATTTCTATACAGTGTGGTGATAAAAAACAGCACTTCGGTCACGAAAAACATTATGAAACCTGCCATAGCCACGTCGTTATGGATTTTTCTCAATCTGTCGTATTTTTCCGCGAGTTCGCCGTCGACCTCGAGCCACGGCACGGAAATACCTGCGGTGAGAATTGCCGCGCTCATCAGACTCAACCCCAAGAAGATAAATTGCAGTTGTTTCGAGTATTGTCCTGCGTCTAGGCACATTTTCATTGCCAGAATAAACCCTGCGACGAACAAGAAACCGTAAAAGAGGATAATTCCCATATTGTTTTCTCTATACGCCACGTAAGAGAGCGATTTAAAGATAGGGCGTTGTCCGCCCAGAATACAGCAAATCACCGAGAAAACGGGAAAAACCACGCACCAAAACACCGTAAGGACGACTTCTAGTGCGAGCCTGTGTTTTTGCATATACCTTGGAAGAGTAGCGTTGCCGTTAAATGCTTTCATAAAAAAAATCTCCCGCAGTTTCGTATTATATTTTTCTTATAACACAAAATGCGGGGAAATTCAATGTTTATTGAAAATTTATCAATATTGAAATATTGATTATTTTCTGACGGGAATTTGAATCTCGGTGAGATAGTCGTCCGCGCGTTCGCAATCCCAGCAGCCGTGGATATAGACTTCGCGGATTTTCCCGCAGATTTTGTAGCCGTGTTCTTTTGCAAAACCGACTGCGTAGGCGTAGGCGTCTGCGAGTTTTGCATATTCGCCTCTATGTTCCACGCACAGTGCGTCGATTGCGTCGATAGTCTTGAATTTTATGTTTTCGCTTTCTTTGCCGATGTTTTCCACTGCTTCGACGTATTCGAGTTCAACGTCCTTTTCTTGGTATTCGGGCGCTTCGTACGTGACGAAGCAATAGTCCGTGCATTTAAGATCCGGATTGTTTTCTTTCGCTTCCGCGCCTGCCTCCAGCACGAAGTTAAAGAGATTGCTCATATCGTCGATTTTTCCGTGACGATAATATACTTTGCAAGAGGGGATATGCTTTTCGATTGCCTGATACTTTTTCATCGTTTCTCCTTTTTTCATCTTCTCGATGATATCGTTTATTTGAAGCAAACTGACGTTTAAGTGTTCGATTTCTTTGCATAAATCCGCTTTTCGCGCGCAAAGTACGGATTGCAAGTCGCCGTTGTCCAGAGCGTATTTGACGTCGCTTACGGGCACGCCGAGTTCTCTCAGTTGCTTTATAAGCGCGATTTTTTCAAGGTCGTCCACCGTATAGAATCTATATCCGTTCTCCTCGACGTACGACGGCTTAAACAGCCCTATCTCGTCGTAGTAGCGCAGAGTCTTTACGGTCGTTTTGCACAGCTTTGAAAATTCTCCTATCTTCAACATTCGTTCACCTCATACAGGCAGTCTAAAGCCTCCCGTAACGGGAGAGTCAAGCGGTTTTTTGAAAAAAACGAAATAGTTTTTTATCCGCCTGTTTTTTTGATTATTTACGCCGGTTTTTGTTCAGTTTTATGTAACGCACGGGTGTTTCCACGACGATTTTATCACGTATGCGGTCAAAAACAATACGACTTGGCAACTCCGAACTTCATTTGCACACAAGTTCAAGCCTCGGCGACTCGCACACAAAGAAAAAGCACGGATATTTCCGTGCTTTTCATTTTATTGGTGCGGTCACCGAGACTTGAACTCGGACGGTGTAACCATACGCCCCTCAAACGTACGCGTCTGCCTATTCCGCCATGACCGCTTAACATTGCCTATTATATGATTAAACGGGGGTGTTGTCAAGGAGTTTTGCACCTAAATTTTGCCAAAAGGCAACATTTTTTTCAAACTCATATATTGTCATTATGAGCGAGCGCAAAAGCAGTCAAAACAATGAAAACGGCAATATCTCCGCTTTTTTTTCGGATATTCCCGTTGACGTGTTTTCGCAAAACGTTTTTGCAAGCGCGGTTGCAGATGCCGTATGCAAAGGCAAAAGCAAAAGCGAAATCGCAAATATGATGCAATTTTTGCAACTTTTGTGTTGTCTTATGAAAACGTATATGTTTTGAGCGGATTTTAACTTTTCGCTCTTGAATCGAAAGCGCAAATATGGTATATTATTTACATTAATCTTGCGCGAATATTCACACAATCCAAGGCTCACGCAAAGAGAAAAACCATGGCGGATAATTTCGGATTCAAACACAAGAGCGGAATACTGTTGGCAGTCAGTTCGCTTCCGAGCGAATGGGGCATAGGTACGTTTGGCACGCCGTGCAAGCGGTTCGTGGACTTTTTGGTTGCCACCAAGACGAAGTGTTGGCAGATTCTGCCTCTCAATCCCACGGCATACGGCGACAGTCCCTATCAATCGCCGTCGTCTTTTGCAGGCAATCATTACTATATCGACCCTCAAACGCTTTATCAAAAGGGCTTGCTTGACAAAGACGAATTGAAATCCGCTCGTCACGTTTGCCAAAATACCGATTACGGTTGGCTTTTTGAAAACAAAGTCGCTCTGCTCAAAAAAGCGTACGCTCGTTTTTCACAAACACCCGATTTCGAGGCTTTTTGCAACGCCAACGCCCACTGGCTCGACGATTACGCCTATTTTATGGCGTTGAAGTCTGCCTTCGGCTACAAACCGTGGAACGAGTGGGACGACGATTTCCGCATTTACGACAACGCGCAAGCGAAAAAAGCCGATTATGCGGACGAAATCGCCTTTTGGCGCTTCGTTCAGTACGAGTTTTTCAGCGAGTGGAAAGACGTATTGAAATACGCTCATCAGAAGGGAATAACCGTTATAGGCGATATGCCCATTTACGTTGCCTACGATTCCGCAGACGTTTGGAGCAATCCGTCTATGTATCTGCTTGACGAGGATTTGAATCCCACCGTAGTTGCAGGTTGTCCGCCCGACGCCTACGCAGAGGACGGTCAGTTGTGGGGCAATCCCATCTACGACTACGACAAAATGGCAGAGAACGGCTACGAGTGGTGGATAGCGCGCATCGAACAATGCTTTAAATTGTACGACATTTTGCGCATAGACCATTTCCGCGGTTTTGCGGGTTATTTCGTCATCAAAAACGGCGAGAAGACGGCAAAAGACGGCAAGTGGCAAGTCGGTCCGGGCAAAACGCTTTTCGATGAAGTTAGCAAGCGTATTCCCGACGCAAAAATCGTAGCGGAAGATTTGGGTATTATCACGGACGACGTTAGAGAATTGCTCGCATATTGCGATTTCCCGGGAATGAAAGTTTTGCAATTTGCCTTTTCCGGCGATGCTAACAACGAATATCTCCCAAAAAATTACAAGAGCGACAACTGCATAGTTTACACGGCGACTCACGATTCGGATTGCACGGCTTCGTGGTGCAAAGATCTAAAAGGCGATGCGCTTGCGTGTTTCAAAAAGGAATGTCTGCGTGTTAGCGGCGGTGCAAACCGCACCTATGCGATGATAAATTTTGCATTCAAATCCGTTGCGAATCTTGCAGTAGTGCCGCTTCAGGACTGGCTTTTGCTCACCAACGAGAAGGGGAGGATGAACACTCCGTCCGTAGCGCAAGACAACTGGGTATGGCGCGCGCCAAAAAACTACGACGCACCCGACTTTATCGAGCGTATCCGCAAAACCAACGAGCATTTTCACCGCGAAGCGTAACTTTCGTTCCGTTCCAACTGCACGCAGTCGCAATAAAACCGCACCTTCAACCGCACTTTTCTTTGTGTCATTGCGCGGAGCAACTACTGTTGCGACATGGCAATCTAGCGAAGCGAATCAAATTCTTCCGCTTTCGTGCTTGCACGATATCACCACGTAGTGATATCATCCGAGCATTGCGAGGATATCATCGCCTTTGGCGATATAATAAAAAAAAGAGCACTCATTCGAGTGCTCTTTTTTTTTGTTATTCGTTACATTTTCGCAATATAAGCGGCAAGTTCGTTGAAGATGACGTCAAGTCCGTGTGCGCCTGCGTCGGGGTAACCGATTGAGCGTTCGCCGACCGTGCCTGCTCTTCCGAGCGTTGCAACGTGAGTCTTGGTTGCTTCTGCGCCTTCGTGAGCCGCTTTAGCGCCGAGGTTAAGACCTTCTTGCAGATTCTTGCCTTCTTCTGCGGCTTTAGTTAGAGCCATTGCGCAAGGTTTGAGAGCGTCCACAAGCGTCTTATCGCCGATTTCCGCGCCTTTACCGAAGGATTTCTTGCCCGTTTCGTACACGCCGCGATTTGCTTCGGTGAAGAGGAGAGCAATATCCGTTAGGTTAACTTCTTTCTTGCCGAGCATTGCTTTGCCGGCATACTTGAATGCAGAGCCCCAAATCGGACCGGACGCTCCGCCGCAGTACTCTTTTATGATTTCGCTGCAGCTTACGAGGAACTGACCAATATCGCCTTTCTTTCTCGTTGCCCAGTCTGCTTTGAGTTGTCTGAAACCTTTTGCGATTGACATGCCGAAGTCACCGTCGCCCATTTTATCTGCCTCGCAGAAGGGAACTTCGTTTTCGATAACGACGTCAGCCATCTTGTCCACGATTTGCACGAACGCAGCGGTATTGATGGTTTCGCCGACGACGGGTTTGCCTTCCACTTCGTACACTGCGACTTCTTCTGCCTCTGCTTTAGCCGCTTTTTTTGCGGTTGCTTTGTGTTCCGTTTGAGCGGGAGTGTATCCGAGTGCTCTGCCGATTGCTTGCACTGCTTCAAGAGCCGCCTCTGCCTGTTCGCTCATTGCCGCGCCCCAAGTGAGAGCGGGAGTGCAAACGGGGTAGTCGACGAGCGCTTTGAGTTCGCTGTCAACTCTGAGCACGGAGATAGAAGCGCCTGCCATATCGATGGAAGTCATAAAGTTGCCAACGATAGTGCGGTGAATCTTGATTCCGTCGTTGTTGAGAGCCTTCGTCACGGAGTTGTTGAGGATGTAGAGTTCCTGAAGCGGAGTTCCGCCGAAACCGTTGATTAGAAGCACGATTTCCTCGCCCTTTTGGAGTTTGAGGTCTTCTTCGAGGTCGGTGAGGATGCGTCTTGACAAATCGTCGCAGAACGTACCCGTGGAGTAGTCGATTTTCTCGCGGAAGCGACCGGGTTCGCCGTGGATACCGACGCCGAATTCCATTTCGTCGTCACCGATTTCAAAAGTGGGGTGACCTGCCGCGGGAACGGTGCAACTCGTGAAAGCGAAACCGAACGAGCGGACGTTTTCGATAACTTTGTTAGCAACGGCTTTGACTTCTTCGAGGCTCTTGCCTTGTTCAGCCGCCGCGCCTGCGCATTTATGCACGAGCACAGTGCCAGCCACGCCTCTGCGACCGACGGTATAGAGGGAGTCTTTGACGGCAATATCGTCGTTGACGTACACGGCGTCCACTTTGATTCCGTCGTCTTGAGCGTCGCTCATAGCGTTGTTGAAGTTCATGCAGTCGCCCGAGTAGTTTTTGACGATGAGAAGCACGCCTTTATCGGTAGCGCATTGTTTGATTGCGTTGTAGACCTGAACTTGAGAGGGAGAAGCAAAAACGTCGCCGCAAACAGCCGCGTCGAGCATACCTTTGCCGACGAAACCTGCGTGAGCGGGTTCGTGACCGCTGCCGCCGCCGGAGATGAGGCTGACTTTTGCGTCGTTGATGTCTTTCTTTTTGACGACTTTGTATTTTTCTACAAATTCAAGTTCGGGATGTGCTGCGGCGAGTCCGTGACACATATCGTACACGAAACTTTGAGCCGTGTTCATAATTTTCTTCATAATAGTCTCCTTGTCACCGTATCGTAAGCGTGAGTAAGAGGGAAGCCCCCAAAGAGCAATTCGTTAAAGAGCGGATTAAGGATTACTAGGAATATTCTATATGTTTATATAATATTCTTAAGCTTCGTCAACCCTTACCGCGTGGCAATCCGCACGGTTAGATGCTCAAAAACGAACTTATTTTCAGTCAAAACGATACGAATTTTATAAGACACTCCCTTGCGTTTGCAAGGGAGTGCTTGATTTTATTAGTGGCAGCATTCGCAGTCGCAGCCGTATCTGAAATCGTGACCGAGTTTGTCAGCCGTCTTGATAGCGGCGATAACCATATCTTCGGTTACGGGGAAGGGCATATTGTGGATGCTTTCGTCGGGGATGCAAGTCTTTGCGGCGACGATCTTGTATTCTTCTTCGGTGAGTTCTTCTCTGATGACTTCGCCCGTCTTGGGGTTGGTCATAAGATCGTGCAAGCAGACGGGGAGGCCTACTTCGTCGCAGAAGTTGAGCACTTCGTAGAGTTCTTCTTCGGGGCTGTTTTCAAGCACGAGTTGGCAGATAGTACCGAAAGCGACGACTTCGCCGTGCATGCAGCAAGCGTGAATGTCGTGGATAGCGGTAAGACCGTCGTGGATTGCGTGAGCAGCGGCAAGACCGCCGGATTCGAATCCGAGACCGGAGAGAAGAATGTTGGTTTCGACGATTTTTTCGAAAGCGGGAGTTACGACGTTGCAGTCGCAAGCGGCTTTAGCCTTTGCGCCGTCGCTGATGAGGTTGCGATAGCAAAGTTCTGCAAGAGCCGCAGCGGTGTAAGTTCCGTAGCCGAGGAGAGTGCCTTTCTTACGGTCTGCGCCGCAGGGGAGACCTGCGTTGACGTTGGAAACGCTGTTGACGTTTGCTCTTGCCTCGAAGTAGGTGGAGAGCGCGTCACCCATACCGCTTACGAGGAAGCGAGAAGGAGCGTTTGCGATGACGTTGAGGTCGATAAGAACGACGGACGGGCTTTGACGGAAGTATGCGTAATCGTCAAACTCGTGATCGTCAGTGTAAAGAACTGCGGAGTGGGACGTAGGTGCGTCGGTTGCCGCGATGGTGGGGCAGATGATGAGAGGATTGCCTGCCGCAACGCACTTCGATGTGTCGATTGCTTTGCCGCCGCCGAGACCGATGGTGCATGCGCACTTGTTTGCTTTTGCAAACTCTTGCAA
>JBNMJA010000067.1:0-7334 GCA_050873585.1 Bacillota bacterium
CGCGTAATCCTTGTCATTCATTCCGTCCGAAAGACATTCTGCATACCCCGAGATTATAGCAAGCGGTGTTTTCATATCGTGAGCAACCGAAGCTATCGTCTTGTTTGTGCGCTTGGAAACATCAGCGGTTTCGTCTTTGAGTCTGAGCATGGCAATGCGCAACGATTCAAGTCTGACGGCAATTGAGTGATACTCTCCGTAACCGTGTTTTTCAACAGGCGAATAAATATCACCATTTTGAAATTTTGTAAGCGTTTTTTCTATTTCCAGAATCTCTTTTCTTGTCAACATAACGCGTTAAACCTCGTGTTTTGCCATGATAAACCATGCATATTGCGGTTTTGCCATCAATCCTGCCACTTGTATCCGAGCCCCCAAACAGTCACTACATTGTTTATTCCGACTTTTGACAGCTTATCGCGAAGGCGTGCAATCGTCACGGCTACAGTGTTTTCGTCGATATATTCGTCTATGCCCCAAACGTCGTCTATGAGTTTTTGTTTGGGCATAATCTGATTTTCATGTATGGTGAGATAGTCCAGGATTTTGAACTCTTTTGCAGTGAGATTGAGCGGCTCTCCGTCTGACTTTGCTTCGAATCTCGTCGACGAAATCATGAGGCTTCCGTAGTGTCTGTCCCCCGACGGAACGGCGTTGAATTCGTAATATCTTCTAAGTTGCGCGCCCACTCTCATCACCATTTCTTTGAACGAAAACGGCTTTGTGATATAGTCGTCTGCGCCGAGGTCGAACATGCGCACTTTGTCCTCTTCCGCAACTTTTGCGGACACGACGATGATTGGCATAGTCATCGATTTCCTAAGCGTTTCGCACACCGTAAAACCGTCGATTTTCGGCATCATAATGTCGAGAAGAGCAAGGTCGGGTTTCACTTCGTTTGCCGTTTTGAGCGCCTGAGCGCCGTCGAACGCCTGATACACTTGATGTCCCGCTTTTTCGAGATAACTCTTCATCATATCCGATATTTCGACATTGTCCTCTGCAATTAGTATCTTTCTCATATATTCTATTTCCTTTCGTTTTCTTTATTGTACAACAATATTGTGCCTATTTCCACAGTTTTTTACAAACCGTATTTATCCCTATTTATTTTTTCGTTTGCCTCTTTAAAATATCTCTCGTACGCCCTCTTGCAATAGCGCGAGTGCTTGTCCACGCTCGGCGTGTCGGGCAATTTGAACGAGTATCTGCCGTTGACTCTCCACCCGTTGAGTATGCCGATATCGAAAGCGTCGACAGGACAATTGAACGAGCATCTCGTGCACATTATGCAGTCGCCGCCGAAACGGAATTTTCCGTTTTCGTCAATCCTTATGTTGCCAACGGGGCAGTTTTTGGCGCACGCACCGCAACCGATGCATTTGCTTTGGTCAACCTTAAAGCAATGCCCGTTCGCTTTCATTGCAGGCTGTTCGATGCGCACCACCCAAGCAACGAATCTTCCCAAAGGCACTTTCGAGAGTTTGTGTTCGACTCCGCAAAGCACCTCTCTTGCCTCTATGGGCGCAAGTTTACAGAGCGTGTCTTTCATCTTCACCGCCATCTCGTCGGTGTGTCTGAAAATCATATTGTACGGCATAACGTAATGATATTCACTGCCTGCGACGTAGCCTTTTTTCTTCATAATATCGTTGAATTTTATCGACGAAACGTTGTTGATTTTCAACGGTTCGCCCGACGTTTTGACCACGAAATACTCTTTTTTATCTTCCGCTTTCGGCAAGGCTTTTGCAAGGTCGAGCATTATATACGGAGCGTTGAATCCGTGTATGGGGTAAGCAAATCCCACGTAGTCGAAATCGTTCGGATTCGGCAAATTTTCAAAGCCTTTTTTCACGATATACAGCGTCGTTTCCACGTCGAATTTTTCAAACTCGCTTTTGTATATATCGCACGCTCTTTTCGTGTTTCCCGTGCCCGAAAAAACGTAAATTATCGCATTTTTCATATCTTCCTCTCCTGTTTCCTTCTTATCGCTTTTGGCTTTCAATCAGTATTGCGTATATTTGGCAACATGATTTGCGTCGTAAAAATAGGTCGTATTCTCTCCTTTTGCGTGCGTGTCGTACCAAATCTGCGCATAGAACGGCATAAATTTGGACAGTCTGTCGTAATCCCACGGGCTCGGTTGACAGCAAGTCGGGCACCAATGACCTGCTTTGAGCACGCAATACGGCGATGCCCAAAACTTGTGACCGTCGTGGCACTCCCATTCGAGTTTCGTATACAAATCGCCCTTTTTCATGCTCTTCGACAGGCATTTTCCGCCCCTGAACGCCGCCGCCGATTGCATATCCTCTATATCGAGTTCTTCGTCAGGCTTACTCTCGTCGTAGCCGTGATCGAGTATATAGCCATGTTCCTTTAGTTTGGTTATATCTCTCATATCGTCGTAATCGATATCGCCGTCGGCGAGTTGTCCGTGTGCGAGGACGGGGAACTTGCTCCAATCGTTTGGCAAGCATTTAAAATTCTCTTTACTGCCGAAAAACGCCTTGACTTTGCCCGCCTGATTCGTTTTGACCCAATATCTCGGTGCGTTATCGTCTTTGAGAAGCCTTTCTATTGCAAGTTTAGACACAAGTTTTGCCGGAACGATTTTTCCGAGTCTATAATACTCGTGCTTTGAAAGAATCTCTTGCCAATAACTCTTTACGTCCTCGTGTTGAAAGTCGAAATAATCGTTGAGAATATGACTGTCCTGAAACCACATACAGTGAAAATTTCGTATGGAATTCCATTCGGGTTTCATATACTTTTGCGTCGAACCGCCGATGATTTTGAATCCTTCGTCAAACGTATCGTAACCCGTCACCCTGTTGCACGCGCCGCCGCCTATGTTGTAGCACTTCTTCCAGAACTTCTCTTCGAGTTGTCCGTTTGCGTCCTTTTCCACCAGTCTGCGCATCAAAAGTCCGCTGTCGCGAGCCGTAACCCACTCGATAGGCGCATTGAAGCACGTATGAAACATGAGCCCGTCTTTCATATTGTTGGTGAGCATACGATTGTGAAGCATTCCCGTCTGTCTAAGCACCGCCCAGTATTTCACGTCACTGTCAACGACATATCTCTCGCCCTTGATTTTGCTTGCTGAATATTCGTCGTAAGTGCTCGATATCAGCGGATCACCGACTCTCCCCCACGGGTGCTTGTAGTTGCGGTTTCCGTATATCGCAACGGTGGATATATGCACGAGTTTCGGCTGTTTGCCCTTGATTTCCGACACGGAATCCACGATATTCATTGCGCCGATGCGGTTGCATCTATCAGTTGCCTCGGGGCAATGGTCCGCCATAGGCGGAATAACGGCGGCGAGGTTGAGAACGTAGTCGCTCTTATGCACGAGTTTTCTGCAGTCCTCTTTTTCCGCAATATCGCCGAAGATGATTTCTATTCTGTCTGCGTATTTGCGCTTCCACTCTCTTGCGCATTTTCTTTCGCGCCTTTCGTTAAGAAGCAGCACTTTGATTTTGCTCACAACGTCACTCTCCATAAGTTGAGCGACGGTTTCGAGTCCCATATTTCCGCTTGCTCCGGTGATTGCAACGATTTTTCCCATATGCGTTTCTCCTTTTGTTTACGCATATATTATCGCATTTCGCCACGCCCGAAGTCTTGACAAAAACCTTACGATTTCGCTACATTTTTGCAGTTTTTGGCTCGTTTGTAATACTTTTGTAAGAAATAAGAAAAACTACTCATAAAAACCGAAAACACCCCGCATCCAAAGGACACGAGGTGCTTCCTCCCCAACTATAAATTAGATATTCAAATTTTAAGCGACAAATGCATATCTTTTGCACAAGATATACCTTGTATTGTTAACATTATACATAATATATGTTGTATTGTCAAGGAATGAAGACATTTGGTGAAAATATAAAACGAGAGAGAAAAATGTGCGGCCTTACGCAAAGCGAACTTGCGGCGAAGATGGGAATAACTCAACAGCAGTTGAGCCAATGGGAGTGCAACAAATTTGAGCCCACCGTCACGAGCATCGTTGCGCTTGCCAAGGCTTTGGACGTAAGTTACGACGATCTTTTCGACGGAATAGAATAAATGTAAGACAAAAAATCCACCGAGAAGTCGGTGGATTTTCTATTTGTGGTTTTACTCAATCAGATGAGTTTAAGGATGCAGGTTTCAGCAGCGTCGCCACGGCGAGTGCCCGTCTTGAGAATGCGAGTGTAGCCGCCGCCTTGTCCGAGTTCGTTCTTACGAGCGTCGTACTTGGGTGCATATTCCTTGAACATCTTCTCGATAAGAGGGTGTTTGGTATCTTTGATGCGTGCTCTGAAAGCCGCTTTGGATTCCTTCTCGCCCTTGATTTCTTGAAGGTCTACGAGTTCAGCCATAAGTCTGCGACGTGCAGCGAGCTTCTTGGGACCGTCGTTGGTGAAAACGACTTCTTGTTTTGCTCCCTTTGCTCCGTCAACGGTCTTGGTGACTTTGACGTCGTCTTGGTAGGCTCTCATTGCGATAGTGATGTATTTTTCAGCAAGGCTTCTGACTGCTTTTGCACGGTCAACGGTTGTTTCGATTTGGCCGTACCAAAGAAGCTCGGAAACCTGGTTTTTAAGCATAGCCATTCTTTGGTCTGTGCGTTTTCCTAATTTAGACATAGTGTTCCTCCTGTGCTCTTAGTCCTCTTGGGCCTTCAAGCCGAGGCCGAGGTCTTCGAGTTTCTTGACAACTTCTTCGAGTGATTTTCTGCCGAGGTTTCTCACTTTGAGCATATCGTCTTCTGTACGCTTGGTGAGGTCTTCGACTGTGTGGATATTTGCGCGCTTCAAGCAATTGTACGAACGCACCGAGAGATCGAGATCTTCGACGGACATTTCGAGAACTTTGACTTTGCCGTCCGTTTGAGGTTCGACAAGGATTGATTTGTCGCCCATATTCTCGACGAGATCCACGAAGAGTTTGATGTGGTCGTTCATGATTTTTGCTGCAAGAGAGGTGATTTCTTTTGCAGAAGTCGTGCCGTCGGTGGTAACTTCGAGCGTAAGTTTGTCAAAATCTATGCTTTGTTCGACACGAGTGCTTTCAACTGCATAGTTGACTCTTACGACCGGAGTGTAAATCGAATCGATCGGAATATAACCGATGGATTGATGATGGTCCTTGTTTTGGGAAGCGGGAACGTAACCTCTTCCGCAATCGACGAAAATGGTCATATCGATTGACGCACCTTCGTCCAAAGTGCAGATGACTTGGTCGGGATTCATCACTTCGATGCCGGTGGCGCATTGAATATCGCCTGCGGTGACCGTGCCGACGGTGTTTGCAAAGAGTTTGCATTCTTGCTTACCTGCGGTCTCGAGACTGCTGATTGCTTTGAAACGAACAGTTTTGAGGTTGAGGATAATCTCGGTGACTTCCTCTTTCACGCCCTTGATTGTGGAGAATTCGTGATCTACTCCCGCGATTTTGATGCCGACAGCAGCAGCACCGGGAAGCGCGGAAAGAAGAATACGACGCAGGCAGTTGCCGATCGTTGTGCCGAAGCCTCTTTCAAGCGGCTCGACGACGAATTTTGCATAGTTTCTGCTTTCGTTCTCCGTGCAAGTTATCTTGGGACTTTTGATTTCCATCATAACTGTATCCTCCGATCAAATTATTTTGAGTACAACTCGACGATAAGGTGTTCTTGGATGTCGAGGTCGATGTCGCTTCTTTCGGGGAGAGCGACAACCTTGCCCGTGAGTGTAGCGTTGTCAAATTCGAGCCATTTGACGAGGCTGAGATTTTTGGTCTCTTTGACGGTGTTCCACATTGCGGAATCTTTCTTGTTCTCTTTGACCGCGATAACGTCGCCTGCTTTGACGAGGTAGGACGGAATGTCCACTGTCTTGCCGTTGACGGTGATATGACCGTGGTTGACGATTTGGCGAGCCATTGCTCTCGAAGTGCCGAGGCCGAGACGATACACGACGTTGTCAAGACGTCTTTCGATGAGAACGAGCATGTTGTCACCGGTGACGCCGCGCATTTCGGACGCTCTGTCGTAGTACATCTTGAATTGTTTTTCGGTCACGCCGTAGTAACGTTTGGTTTTTTGTTTTTCGCGAAGTTGAACGCTGTAACCGCTTGCTTTCTTTCTTCCCTTGCCGTGATCTCCGGGAGGTGCATACTTAGTGAGAAGGGGGCATTTGGTAGAGCCGCACTTCTCGCCCTTGAGATAGAGTTTGCAACCTTCACGTCTGCAAAGACGGCAATCTGCTCCAGTATATTTAGCCATAGTTTAAGTCCTCCTAATTACAGTCTTCTCGCCTTGGGCGGACGGCATCCGTTGTGAGGAATCGGGGATACGTCTTGGATGAGCGTAACTTCGATACCGACGTTTGCGAGTGCGCGGATTGCGCTCTCTCTGCCTTGACCGGGACCTTTGACGTAGACTTCAACGCTTCTCATACCTTGATCGTATGCAACTTTGGCTGCGTCTTCGCTGACCATTTGAGCTGCAAACGGAGTGGATTTACGGCTGCCGCGGAGTTTGAGCTTGCCTGCGGAAGACCAGGAGATTGCGTTTCCGTTCATATCGGTGATAGTAACGATTGTGTTGTTGAAAGAAGCGTGAATATGCACTTGACCTTTTTCAACGCGTTTGATATCTTTTCTTTTCTTAATAGCTTTTCTTGCGATACCTGCCATAGTCGCGCCTCCTTATTTCTTGCTGCGGCTGACTGCGCGCTTGGGACCTTTTCTCGTACGAGCGTTTTGTTTCGTATTTTGACCGCGTACGGGAAGTCCTTTTCTGTGACGGACGCCGCGATAGCAACCGATTTCCATCAATCTCTTGATATTGAGACCGACTTCTCTCTTGAGGTCACCTTCGACGTGCAAATGTTGTTCGATGTAATCACGAATGAGACTGACTTGATCTTCGCTCAAATCCTTGACGCGAATATCGGGATTGATGCCGGTCTCTTTCAAAATCTTTTGAGAAGTTGCAAGGCCGATACCGTAAATGTAGGTAAGTCCGTATTCAACTCTCTTGTCGCGCGGAAGATCCACGCCGGCGATTCTTGCCATTTTCTACCTCCGAAATAGTGAAAAAAGTGTTTTTTATATATGCCACGCATAGGTAGTTGCCGTAAGATGTGGAATGAAGCAACCAGCCGCCCTACGCTTTTTGCCGAATTTTACTTTTGAAGTCGAGGCGGAGCGTTGCCTCAAAACGTCAAAAGCCCGACGCTACAATCAACCTTGACGTTGTTTGTGGTTGGGATACTTTGAGCAGATAACCATAACTCTGCCGTTTCTTTTGATAACTTTGCATTTGTCGCACATAGGCTTGACGCTGGGTC
>JBNMJA010000068.1:0-7270 GCA_050873585.1 Bacillota bacterium
CAAGACTATGGTTTTAATTAATATTTAATAATGATTAATTAATAATTGCGGCGAATTCAATTCAAATCATTGACTAAAAACTATCGACTTGATATAATAAATGAGCATAAAAATTGCATAGGGGAGTGGCTCAATGGTAGAGCAACGGTCTCCAAAACCGTCGGTTGCGTGTTCGAGTCGCGTCTCCCCTGCCAAGAAGGGAAGTTCTATAAAATAATAGGACTTCTTTTTCTTTGCAGTTTTCCGCAACTCGAACACGCAACGCAATCGCGGCGGAATGATATTCCTTGCGCTTAGGTTGCATCTGACACTTCACTTCGCAAATTCTCATTTGCTGTGCTTTGTTAATTTAGCCGCTTTGCGCTTTCACGAGTCGCGTCTCCCCTGCCAAGAAGAAGTCCTTTTAGGACTTCTTTTTTTGTCCTGTTTCCGCGAATCGAACACGCAACGCAATCGCGCTTTTCAGGTGTGGGACGAAGTCACATCCGCAGTTAATAAATATTAATTAAAACCATAGCCTTGCAAAGAATTTCAAAATTGTGTACAATGAAATTATGAAAAAACAAGTTGAAATCTACACTGACGGTGCGTGCTCCGGCAATCCCGGTGTCGGCGGTTGGGGCGTGGTTATGCTCTACAAAGGTCACAAAAAAGAGGCTAGCGGAGCAGAACTCTCCACCACCAACAATCGTATGGAACTCACCGCTATAATTCAAGGGCTGAAAATGCTCAAAGAACCGTGCGTCGTCACAATTTACAGCGACAGCGCGTATTCCGTCGAGCCCTTTCTCAAAGGCTGGATAAACAGTTGGATTATGAAAGGTTGGCGCACGTCGAGCAAAGACGAAGTGAAAAACGTCGATTTGTGGAAGGAACTTCTCTCTCTCATGCAGATCCACGAAGTGTCTTACGTTAAAGTCAAAGGTCACGCCGACAACGAACTCAACAACCGTTGCGACGCTCTTGCCCGCAGCGCAATAAAAGAACTTCAAAAAACTCTGCCCGCCACCCTTCCGCCCATTCCCGACGGGATTTAATATGACAGTATTACAACGATAGATTTCAAAAATAGCGTAGCAAGGAGGAGCAATATGAAAATCAACAAAAAGCACTTGTTTTTTCTGATTCCTATCGGCATTTTGGAAATCGTTATGCTTGTGCTCGAATGTCTGCCGAGCGGCGTTGAAATGCAATTTGTATTCCCTGACAGCGCCACGGGCAATTTCATCACGAATGTGAACTATTATCCGTATTTCAGCGACATGCCCTACGGTTACGGTAACGTCTTTCCGGTTTATATCGGAATTTTGACGCTTGCGATAATAATTCTTTGGATTGCTAATTTATTTGCAGACAAAAAAGGAATAAACGTCTCGATATTCGTTATGACGATTGTCAAGTTTATTTTCAGCGCGGTGGAACTGATCTTCTCCAAAACGGCAATCAATTGGACAACGTTTGCGATTTCACTTGTATTGGCAATATATTGCGTTGCAAAGGCAATTGTCAACAAAGAATTTTCAAGATCAAAAGAGAAAAACGCAGATACCGCCGAAGAACTCGAACAAAACTGATTTACGTATAAAATGTTGCGATATTGTCGCAACATTTTTAAATTTTGTCATCGTTACAATTGTTTCTGTATAATTCAAGTTATATTGCAAAACACCAGGTTTTCGTATATCTAACGAAGTGAATATTCTATAACGTTGCACATATGCAATTGCACTAGACAATAAACTAATTTTTAGCGTCGCATTATTAAAACAAAAAAACCGTTGCACTAGGCAACGGTTTTAGTTTTTATCAAACAAGGATTATTCAGCGGGTTCTTCAACTTTCTTCTTGCGAGTGGTCTTCTTTGCAGGAGCAGGTTCTGCTTCTTCTTCGTCTGCAAGGTTGAGGTTGAGGTTCTTGAACAAATCGCCGAGAGTTGCGGAAGAACTTCCGGAGACCCATTCTTTGGGTTCGTTTGAAGTTTCTTTCTTCGCACCGCGACGTTCGCGTTTGCTTTCGCCGTCAGCAACTTTTTGCTCGAACTTCTTGACTCTTGAAGATCTCTTTGCAGCCTTCTCTTCGTCGGTTGCTTCTTCTTGACCCTCTGCTTGTGCGGTTTCTTCGGGTGCGGGGAGCAATTCCTTGATGGAGAGAGTGATGCGGTTGTCGTCGAATCCGATGATCTTTGCTTCAACTTCTTGACCGACAGTCAACGCTTCGTTTGCGTCTTTGATCCAGTTGTGAGAGATTTGAGAAACGTGGACGAGTCCGTCAACGCCGTCGTCGATTGAAACGAATGCGCCGTATGGGAAAATTCTTTCGACTTTGCCCTTGATGACCGTACCGACGGGGAACTTCTCTGCCGCAACTTCGTAAGGTTTCTTTTGGAGTTGCTTGTAACCGAGAGAGATCTTGCCCGTTTCTCTATCCATCTTCAGAACTACGAAGTCGTAACTCTCGCCGATGGTGAGAACCGTGGACGGATCGGTAATCTTGTTCCAAGAAAGTTCGGAGATGTGAGCGAGGCAATCAAAGCCGCGAACGTTTACGAATGCACCGAATTGCGTGAATCTCTTAACTTTGCCGGTGACGATGTCGTGCACGTGAATATTGTTCCAGAAAAGATCTTCTTTCTCTTTCTTCTCTCTTTCGAGGATGATGCGTTGAGACGCGAAGAGGTATCTGGATTTCTTTTGGGGTTTATCCTCTGCTTGAGCGGTTTCTTCGCCCTCTGCTTCGGTGTTTTCTTTTTCCTTCGGAGGCATAAGCGTCAAGCGGAGCGTTTTGCCCTTGTAGTCCTCGAGGTTGCTGACGTAGCCCATTCTGATTTGGCTTGCCGGCACGAAGATGGTGTATTGACCGAGTCTTCCTCTCAAACCGCCCTTGACAACTTCAGTCATAGTCAAAGAGAATTCGCCTTGAGCAAGAGCCTTTTCTGCTTCTTCCTCTTCAAGACGCACTGCGTCGACGTCCTTCTTGGACAAAGACACGTACTCTTTGTTGACAGCAAGAATAGTTGCTTGAATTTCGTCGCCCTCTTTGAAGTCGGCAGGATTGTAGTTGCCGTCCAAAGATGCTTCACTCTTATCAATGAAACCGTCTTTCTTTCCGCCGATTGCGACGTAGATGCCGCTATCGCCAGCGCTGATGACTTTGCCTTTGATGCGTTTGCCGACTTTGTAGTTGGTGTAGCCGACGGATGTTGCAGATTTCAAAAGGTCTGCCATCGTGGTGGGTTCTTTTTCTTCGGCGACTGGTTGCTCTTGAAGTGTTGCCTCGTTTTTCACTTCAGTTTCTACTGTTTCCACAGCGTTCTTTTGAGTTTCACTCATAAGTCTTGTTACCTCCTGTATCAACCACGGCGGAGTCGAAGCCCCTGCGACAATCGATACACATTGAATATCCTTGATAAATTTTGTTTGATTCAGAGCGTCGTTTGCGTTTTCGACGAAAAACGTATTCGGATTGACTTCTTTTGTCACCTCGAACAAACGCCTTGTGTTTGCGCTGGTGTGACTTCCGAGAACCAAAACCGCGTCGGTTTTTGCGGCGAGTGCGCGCGCTTCGTCCTGTTTCACTTTTGTAGTATAACAAATAGTATTAAAAATGCCAACTGATTTATTGTGGTTTTTTTCAAAAATCTTTGCATCTTCTTCAATTTTTTCAAATTTTTCGGGCAAAATCGTGGTTTGGAAGAGAATCGAGGTCGGTTTGTCGCCGATAGGCAGGATTTCGTCATCGGAAACTACCGTGCAATTTTCGCCTGCGTAAGAGGCTACACCGACGACTTCGTCGTGATTTTTATCTCCCACGATAATCACGTCGTCGCCGAGTTGCGCTCTTTCGCCCGCTATCATCTGATTGCGCTTGACGACGGGACAAGTCGCGTCGAAAAGCACTACGCCCTTGTCTTTCAAACGTTTCTCCAGTTCTTTGGTTATGCCGTGGGCACGTATGAGAGCGACGTCACCCTCTTTGAGTTTGTCCGCATCCGCTGTATCGATGCAAATCGCTCCCTTTTCGCAAAGGTAAGCCGTGACGAGTTCGTTGTGTACGACTTCGCCCAAAGTATAGATTTTTCCGTACTTTTCGGCAAGCGCTAAGGCTTGATCCACCGCACTTTTAACGCCTTTGCAGAAGCCTGCGTTTTTTGCGAGAATAACTTCCAATTTTCACCTCGAAACGACTCAAAAGTCGTCTGAACGGACGACTATTTTTTCTTTTTGCCCTTCGTCGCTTTTTCGACGTACTCGTTGCAAAGACGACGGGTTTCGTCCATCTTCTCCTTGATAACTTCGGTTGCGGCGTGATTTTCGTCAATGGTACGCGCGCCGTAGAATTGCTCGAGCGTAAACGGCTCGCCGACGTACAGCCAGTTCTTTCTGAACGCTTTGGGGCTCCGATAATAAATCATCGGCACGATAGGCACTTTGGATTTGATTGCAAAACGAGCAGTACCCGTCTTGAATTCCGCCATATGTTGCGTACCCTCTTTATTTCTCGTTCCCTCGGGGAAAATGAGCAGTTGTTTGCCGTCTTTGAGCACTCTCAAAACCTGCTTGACCGATTCGATATCGGCTTCGCCTCTGCGTACGGGAATCGCACCCATTTTGTGAAGAAACCAACCCGCAACGGGATTGGTGAACAGTTCGTACTTTGCAAGTGCGTGCGCCTCTTTTTTGAAGAGAACGAAGTACGGAATCATCGAGTCCATCTTTGAATAGTGGTTGCAAGTGAAAAGTGCGCCCTTGATTTTTTTTGCATTCTCCGCGCCGATGACTTTTGTCGGCCACACGAGCATTTGCACGGGGCGAAGAATCGCTCTCAAAAATCTGTAGAAAGCAAAACTCTTTTCGGGATTATAATACGTCTTGATTCTTGCAAGCGTTTTCTTGTCCATCTCGCTTGACGGAATTATGGTTGACGGCTGTTTTTCGGCATTCTGTTCGGCTAAATTCTCTTTTTTCGTTTTGATATGAACCACCTCTTTGACGTGTGAGACGACGTCCTCGACGCTCATTTGCGTGGTGTCCACGAAGTCTGCGTCTTCCGCTTGTTTGAGCGGCGCAACCTCGCGGTGCGAGTCGTTGTAATCACGCTGAATTATATCTTTCAAAAGCGTGTCGTAATCGACGGTTTCGCCTTTTTCCTGCAAATCTTTAAGGCGTCTTTTCGCTCTTTCTTCGGCAGAAGCGGTGAGATAAAACTTGCAGTTTGCGTTCGGAAGAACGAATGTTCCGATTTCTCTGCCGTCAAGCACGACATCGTTTTTGCTTGCAAAATCACGCTGTAAATCCACCATTTTGTATCTTACGCAAGGCAACGCGGATATATCGCTTGCGGCTTTTGACATAAAGTGTTCGCGAAGATGCGGCGTGGCGTCGATTCCGTTGACGAAAATGTGTTGCACGCCGTTTTCGTCGTATCTGACGTCCATTTTCAAATCTTTGAGCATCTCGGACACCTTCTCTTCGTCCTTGACGTCGATACCGTTTTGGATTGCCAAATAGGCAGTCGCGCGATACATTGCGCCCGTGTCGAGATAGATGATTCCAAGATCTTTTGCCACCGCTTTTGCGATCGTGCTCTTGCCTGCGCCGGCAGGTCCGTCTATTGCGATATTAATCATATTCCCTCCGATTTTTCAGAGAATTGTTCTTTGGTTTATACTTTACGGACAGAGTCCGTAGATTTTCGGATAATAATTCGTTTTTCCGCCTTTTTTGCCGATTTATCGTAGACTCAAGCGGATTTTTTGAGGATATCTCTTGCCGCGCACACGGCAGTCGCAAACGCAAGTTGCAGATTGAATCCGCCCGTAAGAGCGTCGATATCGATAGTTTCGCCAACGAAATACACTCCCTCTGTCGTTCTGCTCTCGCAAGTGGGTTTCAAGCACTTGAGATCTACGCCGCCCGAGGTCACTATCGCCTCGGTGAACGGAGCAAGCGAGGATACGTCGAATCTGAGATTCTTTACGGTTTTCACGAGTCTTGCCCTCTCCTCTTTGGTGATTTCGTTCACTTTTTTGCTCTCAGATATATTGGCGCACTTGAGAACGTAGCAGTTCAGCCTTTCTGGCAAAAGCGCGCGAGTGACGTTTTTGATATCCTGATTTTTTCTCTCGTCGAAATCTCGCAAGATGCGTCTGTCCAGTGTGTTTTCGTCAAGAGCGGGCTTCAAATCGAGCGATAAGGCAACGCCCGTTTTTCTGTTGATATACGACGACACCGTGAGCGCGATAGGTCCTGACAAACCTCTGTTTGTAAACAGCATTTCGCCAAATTCGCTTGCGATTTCCTTTCCGTTTTGGTCAAGAGCGCAAAGACTGACGTTTTTGAGGGATATCCCCTGCATCGACGAAACGTTTTGCTTGACGATAATCGGCACGAGCGCTTGTCTCGGCTCGACGATTTGCATGCCGAGCGATTTTGCAAATAGATATCCGTCGCCCGTAGAACCCGTGGAGGGATAACTCACTCCGCCCGTAGCCACGACGACTTTGTCACAATCGACGTTCTCGTAGTCGGTGACAACGCAAAAGCGTCCGCCGCATTTCTTTATCTCTTTGACTTGCGTATCTAGCAAAACTTCAACTCCGAGTCTGTCGATTTCGATTTGCAGGGCTTTTATCACGTCGCTCGACTTTTGAGAAAACGGGAAAACTCTGTTGCCTCTCTCTACGACGAGTTTCAGCCCCAAGTCCTCGAAAAACGACATCGTATCCTGCGGAGTAAAGCCGTACAGCGCAGAACGCAGGAATTTTTCGCCTCTGACAACGTTGCCGAACAAGTCGTCAATCTCGCAATCGTTGGTCAAATTGCATCTTCCCTTGCCCGTAATGTACAGTTTTTTTCCGAATTTTTCGTTTTTTTCGACGAGCACGACGTTGACTCCGCCTCTTGCGAGGACGATCGAAGCCATCATTCCTGCCGCGCCTGCTCCGATAACGCACACTCTCATAACTCGAACTTCGCCTCTTTGAGTTTTTCGAGCGTCGCAAGATCGTTTGCGAGCATCTGAACGGGAGTTATCGTTATGTATCCGTTGTCGAGTTGATAGCAATCGCCGCCAACGATTTCGTCAACGTGCGGGATTCTGTGACCGTCAACGGAGAAATAGGTCAAACCGTCCTCTCCCACCGTGCTTACATACTTTTCATCGTAAGGCTGATATGCAACGGGTGCGATTTTTACGCCTTTGATATCTTCCTTTTTCACGCACGGAATATTGAGATTTATCGTGACGTTTTCGGTGGCGAACGACAAAAGTC
>JBNMJA010000069.1:0-7153 GCA_050873585.1 Bacillota bacterium
CGGTTGCGATGCGCGTACCGCGGATCTTTTGCCAGTCCTTTGTGTACTTGATTTTTGCGAGGTTGAGCACGCACACGCCGTGGAGTTGCGTTTCGGTGGTGCCGTCGAGGAACTTGACTCTGAACGCAATCGGATCGAAAATCTGATTTAGTTGCTCGTCGTTTGTGAGATCGACGCCAAGACGCATGGCCTTGCGAAGTGCAATAATGAGCTTGACAATGAGTTTAAATCTTTCAAGCGCGCCGTATCTTCCGACCGACAGATAGATTTCCTTGCCTATGATCTCGTTGCGATGTACGGTTTCTTCGGTGATTTCGCCTTGCAAAGCAATTTTGTACTCCTCTTTGAGTTTCGCCATATTTTCGGCATAGTACTTTGCAAATTCGACGTCTGCCTTCGCGGCTTGCTTGTGTGCGCGAATGGTTTGAGCTATCTGTTTTTGAAGAGCTTTGATCTTCTTGTCGCAATCGGAAATAATCCCGTTCGTTTCCTTAACCCTATCCCTTTCCTTGCGCGTATTGAGCGTGAGTTTAAGGTTATAAGCCTCCGTGCGTTTGAACTTGAGATCGTCGATCTCATCCTGCATTCTCTCGTGCTCTTGCTCGCTTAGGGTATATTTTTCTTTCTTTTCCGCTTTGAGAGCAAGGATTTTTTGGTAAATATCCGCGCCGAGCTCGAGTTTCGAGCCATTGTTGAGTTGTTTCAAAACTACGTCAAGAAGGAATTTGTCGAATTTCGTCGGAGTTGCAACGGTATCTGCAAGTTCGTCGTCATTAAATATGAGTTCTCCTTGCGAAATGAAACCGTTTGAATCGAGCATACCCGCAAACGTTTTTGTAAAGACGGATTTGCCCGAGCCCGATTCGCCGACGATGGCGATGGATTCGTTTTCATAGATATCGAGAGAAATTCCGCGAATTGCGGTAAGGATTCTGCCTCTTACGCGAAATTTAACTTCGAGATCTTTGACTGATAACAAAACTTTTTTATCTTCCATACGTCACCTCACATATGCGTTCTCGGATCGGAAGCGTCTCCGAGTTTTTGTCCGACGACGTAGAGAACTATCGTGATAATTGCCGTTACCGTAACAGGCGCCCAAAATTCGAGTTCCCAACCGGGCACGAACATAGTACTGTTTGTCGATTGAATCAACTGACCGAGCGAAGTTTCCGAAAGACCGATTCCGATGTAAGAAAGGAAAACCTCCGACGAGATGTAACTCGGAATTTCCGTTGCAGCCAAAGTAACTATAATTGACGTCATAAACGGCAAGATGTTTCTCATTGCGATGCGGAAAATCGGAGTGCCCAAACACTTCGAAGCAAGGTTGTACTCTCTGTCGCGGATGATGATAACCTGCGTACGGATAAAGTATGCGATGAACAGCCATCCGGTTATCGTCATTGCAAACACGAGCGTCCAGAAACTTGCCGACATAATCATGACCATAACCGAAATAAACAATATCGACGGAACGTTGCCGATGATGTTGTACACTTCGGTCATAATCTTATCGACTTTCTTCGAGAAGCCCCAGATTGCGCCGATAACGATACCCACCGTCATATTGATAAGCGCGCACACGAGAGCAAGGCTGATTGATATTCTTGCGCCCGTCCAAATCGCGTCAAACGTAGGCTCGCCCGACGCGCCCGTGCCGAGGATATAGTGTATGCTAAATCCGAATTTGTCGATAGCGTCAGACGGCGACAAATGTTGCGCCGAAAGGTCGCTTATGTTTGCAGTCGGGTTATAATTTATGCAC
The DNA here is from genome assembly GCA_050873585.1 of Bacillota bacterium. Classification (GTDB taxonomy): domain Bacteria; phylum Bacillota; class Clostridia; order Christensenellales; family CAG-917; genus CAG-475. The sequence continues at coordinate 1,769 of JBNMJA010000069.1, forward strand.
ATCGGGTAGATGTATGCAAACACAATAACCAACAACAATATCGAAAGCAATATGATGTTGAGTTTGTCTTTGAAAAACACTCTGAACACAGATTTCCAATAGGAATATCTTGGCGCGGTGATTTTTTCGGATTCGAGCTTGTTGTTGTCAACGTGCGAGAACAGCTCCTCATCCGACATATTGAATTCTTGAAGGTCTATAACTTTATTTTCCATATCGTCACCTCGCCTTGTCAGAGAAAGAAATTCTCGGGTCTACCATTGACATAAGAATGTCGCCGAGTATTATCGAAACGACCGACAACGCCGCATAGAATAGCGTTACGCCGACGATAACAGAGTTGTCGTACTTGTTGATAGCGGTCGTAAGCAAGTTTCCTGCGCCGGGAACGGTGTATACGCGTTCTGTAATAATTGCGCCGGTGAGCGCGCCGAGCACGCTACCGGGAATTCCGTGTACAAGAGGAATAATTGCGTTTTTGAGAATATGCTTGTTGAATATTTCTCTTTCACTCAAACCGCCTGCTCTTGCAAACTTGACGTAATCGGAATTTTGCTGGTCAATCATATATCGTCTGAGCCACTTCATGAGGTTCGCAACCGAAGGAAGCGCGAGCGACACGATAGGCAAGATGTACATAAGCGTCGTCGGCTCGGACACACTGAACGTTGTCGGCAAACCGATTGCTCTGCCGATTGCGCTAAATATAAAGATATAAGCAAGCGAAGGCACAGCCATAATGAAAATTATATAAATCGTGCCGAGTTTATCAAGGAGTTTATCCTTGTTTCTTGCCATCATAATACCGAGCGGCACACCGAGCACGTATGCCATAATGACGGATAAAATGCCGATTACAAACGAGAAGCCCATCTTCGACATAGCGGCGCCGTTCACCGTAATCATGGTATAATCGTCAGTATAATGTTCTTTGTTATAATCGCTCAGATTTCTTGACCCTTTTGAGTACTTCGCAGAGTGCAAATTGTCTGCGCTCAGCTCTGTAACGCCCGTCGGATAATGGATTGTCGATTGCTCGAAACCGCCCTGACTGTTGGTCATCGTATCGGCAATATCAATCCCTTTGTTTACAGAGTAAGAAACGCCGAGATTGATTTTGACAATGTTTTGATGTATAAACGGGAATTTATTGTCAAAATACACCAAATATTTATGCTTTGTACCGTTGCCCATAATTGCGGGAGCGAATTTCTTTCCGCCGTATACGGGGTCGTACCAAGTGAAAGAAAGACCTCTCTCACCTTCTACTTCGTCCGCATAATGAATGGAATCAACGGATATTATTCCGGAGAAATAATTCCACATACGTTTGAGCAGATGAATGTCTTTGTATGCGAAAAGTTGAGGGTTACCGCCCTTTGATTTAAATCCTTTTAATCGCGTAACGGTATAGCCTTGCGACTCGTAGTATTCGGTAAATGCCTTCACGTATTTTGCAGTGGTCGCATTATCCGCGTCAACGGTTCTACCGAGCGAAGCGGCGGTTTTGCGTGTGCTTGCGTCGATTTCGCCGCTACTTTCAAGGCTTGTTAAATAATCTGAATACGGAACGTAATCTATGTAACCGTAGTTCTCCCAAACTTGATACTTATACACGGTCAAATCGTTCCCGCCAAGTTTCGTAATAACGGAATCGTTTGAAAGCACGAGTTCTCTATCCATCAACGAAAAAATGAGCAACATAACGATGCCCACCACGATTATGATGGAAATAATCCCGCGTATAAGTCTTTTTACAAGATATTTTGCCATTGTTTACTCCAAGGTTTTTTATTACAGCAAGGGATGAGTCATCCTCATCCCTTGCCGAATAAATCTCGTTCATGGCGCAGATGTGCCATCAACGCAATTCAGTCATTAGAAAATGCCGAGGCATTTCAACATGTAGCCGCCTTCTGCAACTGTATCAAGATAAGACGACGGATCACCGAAGTCGGGGCCCCAACCTGCGAGATCGTAAATGTCGTAGTTTGCTTGATAACCGGAGCTGATTCTGTAACCGGAAGACAGCCATTCGGGTTGCGTGGATGCTGCGACGAGGTTTACGATAACCTTTCCTTCAAGGCTACGTTCGATAGATTGTTTATAAGCGTTTGCTTTGTTCGTGTAGACGGTACTGCTGGACAAGTACGGCAAGTCGATATAAATCGGTTTGCTTGCGCTGACTTCGATGCCTTGTTCTGCAAGTTCCGAAATTGCGATTGCAAGTTCTGCTTTTGCATTTTCTGCATTGTACCATCCGTCATAACCCGTGCTTCCGCCTGCGCCGTCATCTGCGTTCGGATCCCAAACTTTGATCTTCACGCCGTCTGCGTTGATTTGCGCTTGCATGATTTGACCGTAGAAAGTACCTGCTTTGAATTCCGTAGCCGTGCCGTTGATGTCAACGGTAACGTCTTCCGCCAAAGAAACAAAGTTGCCGGGAGTGTAGCTGTTGATGAGAGAAACAGATGCAAGATCTGCGCCGACTGCTTGTGCGTTGTACGTTACTCTGTCAAGACCCATTGCAAGAGCTCTGCGGAAGTGAACGTTTTGTGCCGCTGCAGTTGATTTTTGAGCTTGTTCAAGAGTCTTGGGAGAAACAAGCGCGGTTTCGTCGTTCATGTTTGCGTAGTAGGTACGATTCAAGTTGACGAAGTTGACGAAAGAAGTTGCATTCGGAGTGGACACGTAGTGATACGTAGAGAACACCGTTCCTTCTTTTGCTTTTTGGAGAGCAGCAGCATTGAGGCCTGCGCCGTCAAGCACGCCCGACATAACGTCGTCATATGCTTTTGTTGCAACGGAACCGTCGTTGTAGTGCCATGTGATTTTGTCAACGTTGATACCGTCTTTATTCCAGTAGCTTTCGTTCTTGGAGAACACAACTTCGCTTTCTGCCGCATAAGAAGTAACTCTGTAAGGACCGCAGTAAGCGATATCGTTTTGAGTCTTACCATAAGTGTAATCTTCTGCCGCCGCATTGAAGTCTGCGCCGAACTTACCGCCCTTGGATACGTAATAACTTCTGCTCATCGGAGCAAAGATGTTGTATCCGAGCATGGTGAGGAAATAGCTTGTGGGTTGTTCAAGAGTGTAAACCACCGTGTAGTCGTCCGTTGCTTTGACGCCGACTTCGTCAATGGTTGCGGTGCCTTCGCAATACTCCGTTGCGTTTTTGATAACGCCTTGGACAAGGTATTCAAGACCGCCTTCTGCGTCGAGCATATGTTGCAAACCTGCCACGAAATCGTCTGCTTTGAGGTCTGCAACCTTTCTGCCTTGAGAGTCAACCCAAGTCAAACCTTCACGGAGATGGAACGTATATGTCAAACCGTCTTCGGAAATGTCATGGGATTGTGCAAGCGCGGGGCGCAAATTGTTGAGAGCATCATACTCCAACAAAGAATCGTACGTGTTGATGATTGCTTCGGAATCTTCGGAGTTAGATGTTGCAAGAGCGTCCCAAGTTTGAGGATCAGAAACATAGCCGATGTCATACGTTCTCTTTACGCTGTAACCTTTCGATGCAAGATAAGTTTTGACGTAAGATTCGTATTCGGAACCGAGCTTGTTTTCGGATTTCATCTTTGCCCATTCTGCTTTCATTGCCGCTCTATCGCTTGCCGTGATGAGTTTGTCGGCAACGATTACGTTGTGGAAACGTTCACGGTCGTTGCCCCACAAAACAGAAGTGGTGGTGTTGGGAGCCGCTTTGCTGATTGCATAGTTGCCGCCTTGTGCAGTTGTGGGAAGGAACACGCCGGATTCCATCAATTTTGCTTCTGCAATAGCCATAAGCGCATATCTTTTGCTGACATTTTCTGCCGCAAGCGCTTTTGCATATGCCGTTTTGAATTCGCCAAATTGTGCGTCATAGATTTGTTGAGATTTGGCAAGATATGCCTCTTGGTCTACTTCAGGATGTCTAACGGGCATTTCGGGATCGTCACCCTTGGGGTTGCACGCTGCGAATACGCCGATTGAAAGCACGAGAACCAAGACCATTGCCAAAATCGCAAATATCTTTCTTTGCTTCACTGTTGTTACCTCCATTTTATGTTTTTATTGTGTTGTGAGTTGCTGCTTAATTTCTTGTTCCGCAAAATTGATTAAACTTTTTTGCGATTTCGCTTGCTTTTAGTCAAGCATTTGTTGTATAGTACATAGATTTCCACAAAATTTCAATCTCTTGTGATGTTCATATTATAAGTGCAGTTTTCCAATCTGTAAACAATTTTTTTTGCAAATTTGAAAATTTTTATTTTTATGCATAATTTGTTTTTCCGCTCTCTTGCACCCCGATTTCGCTCCGCAACCGCAGTTGCTACCCCGATTGCCATATAAATAAGGATATATTTTACGTCTATTTATATAGTAAAGTATATAAAATGCAATCTAATCCTTTGTTTTTCGCGCTTTTTCGTCATATTCCGCAACCTGCCGTTGACGGCGTTTTTGATGTAAATTTTAGTAGATTTTATGCAAAATTTCCTTAAAAATGTATAAAAATAAAATTTTTTGCATAAAGAATTTTTCGAAAAAATTGACATTTTTGACAAATCTTGCAATCAATATCAACTTTGTTTGCCAAATTTGTAGCTTTTTGCAACCCAAAATTGCGTAACGTTGCGCCCCTGTTTTGACTGCTAGCAATCTTTGGCACTCTCTCAAATTCGACTTTTATTAAAAAATTGCGACCTGCCGTGTCGCAAGCCGCAAAAATTTTTTATCTTGATTTTTAAGTTTTATATCGAGTTTTATTAAATGAATTAATGGTTGAAAACCGATTGCTTCACAACTCTTCCACAAAATACGCATATGCGCCTATCATGATATCGCCCTTTGCGAGTTTGGCAAGTTCAGGTCCATATGTAAGGCTTGTCGCGTGCATGCGGTTGAAAAGGTATCGGAACACGTCCGCAGATATCACGCTGCCCTTAAAACTCGAAGAAATGCGGAACATAAGGTCGCCTGTAACGTAATCGAATTCAAACGCCCCGTCCACGAGCTGACAGTTTGTAATGCAAGCCGCAACTGCTCCGTCCGTGAGGCTGTCTTGGGGAAAAGTGATTTCCAAAGACGAGATGAGCGACAACATTTGTTTTTCGGCGTCGACGGTAACTGCGAAAGATATCGGGAATACATCCGAATCGACATAGCAATACGCCGTGAGTTTGTCGTCCTCCCTCTCAACGCCGTAGCCCTTACTCTCGAGGTCGGAAACGGCGGCATTATATACGCTTGTCGCGATTTTTTGTTTAATATCGTCCATAACTCCACCTCAGCGCAAAAATTCCACGATTTGTTTCGGCGTCATATCGCTCTTTGAAAAGAACAAAAATCTGTCGTTGAACTCGTCGATAGTTTTAATCGCTCTCAAAA
>JBNMJA010000070.1:0-7118 GCA_050873585.1 Bacillota bacterium
CCCCGTCAAGAATAACAATTTTCATAACTTTTTCATTGCGCCGCAAAGCGCACTGTTATATCGCCTAAGGCGATGATATCACTTTGTGATGATATCGTGCGTTGCACGATGATATCCTCACTTCGTTCGGGTTACGGAATATTCCAACTTCGTCCTTGTGTCATCCTGAGGCGTAGCCGTGAGGATCTCCGGGGACGGCTATCCAAATCGGGTGTGGGTGTCCCACCCTCTCGTCATTCAGAGCGTAGCGTGAGAATCCGGCGTAGCGAATCAAAATCTTCCGCTTTCGTGCGTAGCACTCAAATATCATTTTACCACTCGCGCCGCAGGCGCAAATACCAAGCAAGCGATATAGCGAAACTGTGGTTTGGCTTTTATCCGCTCGCGTGCGTAGCACGCTTCACCAAACAATCGGGCATGCGAAATTGCAGTAGGATTCTTTGCCCGCGTTTGATTTGAAAGCATACGCACGATTGTGCGGAGAAATTGCGAGAGCAAGCAAGGTATTAAGCAATAAGCGAACGCTTGTTGCTTTTGCCTATGCGCCGCTTGAGCAATAGGTTGCGCAGAGTAGTGCATAAACCTAACAAGGCTCTCGGCAATGCGCACGCTTGCGTGTTGCCGTTGCCTCAGCGACGGTTTATGCACAAGGCGGCAGCACCGATAATTCCAGCGTCGTTTTTGAGGGTTGCCGCAACCACTCTGACCTTGGGAGTATACTCTGCGCCGTACTTGTTTCTCGACACGTATCTTTGAAGCGGTTTTATGATATTGTCGCCTTGATTAGAGATGCCGCCTCCGATGATAATCACCTCGGGAGCAAAGATATTGGCATAGTTGACAAGCCCGACTCCGACGTACTTGATATAGCGTTTAACCACCGCAATCGCCACTTTATCACCCTCTTCTGCGCAGTCAAACACCACTTTTCCGCTATTTCCGTTTTCCTCGACCTCTTTTGCGAGCAAACTGTCGGGGTGCTTTTCGCAAGCGGCTTGAATCTGATTCATAAGCGCCGTGGCCGAAGCGTACGCCTCGTAGCAACCTTTCTTTCCGCAGCCGCAAACCGCGCCGCCGAGATTGATTTGTATATGTCCGCCCTCTGCGCCTGCCGAGCGATTGCCGGTAAGTAGTTTTCCGTCTGCCACGATACCAGTGCCCACGCCCGTTCCGAGTGTAACCATAACGGAATTCTTTGCGCCGTTTCCTGCTCCGAAAAGCGTTTCGCCGAGCGCCGCGCAGTTTGCGTCGTTTGAGATTTTTACGTTTTTAATCTGGGTTTTCTCCGCAATCATTCTTGCCATCGGCGTGTTGCGGAAATTGATATTGCACGAGTAGCGCACGATGCCCTTCTCGTCGTAAATAGAGCCGGGGCAACCGATGCCGACGCCCTCGATTTCGTCTTTGCAGTCTTTCACCAAATCTTCGATAAGACCGATTATATCCTGCACGATGAGAAAATCCTCTTTGCCGGGTGAAGTGACGATAACTTTTCTTGCAAGGATATTGCCCTTTTCGTCCACGATACCGCCCTTGATAGTCATACCGCCGATATCGATTCCAACGTATTTCATAGACTCCCTCTATAAATGTATTACAATTATTTTAGTTTATATAAGGATAAATGTCAACTCTATTGAATAATGGCGTCTCTTTCATAGACGGAACACGAGCCATTGCTCAAACGGCATTGCGGCGATAACAATCGCCCCGTTGTGTCATTCAGAGGAGCGTAGCGACGTGGGAATCCCCTAAATAGAAACGAAAAACTTTTCGGGCGATTGTCTTTCACCGCATTTGTTTTCGCAATCACTCCGCACAAGCGATACACGCTATCAGTTCAAGCAAGGATAAAAACTCAAGCCACAGTTTCGCTATATCGCTTGCTTGGTATTTGCGCCTACGGCGCAAGCGGAGAATTTAGAAATATTCCGCAACTGCACCGTAGGTGCAATATAACTATTAGGAAAACACGTGAGGAAAGGGGAAGTTGCATTTAGATTTTTTTATTAAAAATTTCCAATTAATTCTTCCCAAGCGCTTCCCCTATCTTCTTTGACAGTCTGTTTTTAACCGCAATCTCTTTCAAGTCGTTTTCACTCAGCGTGGCGACAATTTTCCCCTCGTCGTCAACGACGTCGAACGTGGTTTTCGAGAGTCTGCCGACGTGGTGAAACAGCCTTAAAATCGGCGTATTTTCGGACACTTCCACTCTTTTGCACTCAACTCCGAGCGAATAGTTTTTGCAATCGACGTCAAGCACGCTCGAATAGGTTTCGTCCTTACTGGCAAACGTAGCGCCGTAGAAGAGGAACACTGCGATTATGCCGAAGGTGAAATTGACGCCGAAAAACAGCGACGCCACGAAAAGTCCCAAAAATAAAAAAGAGCACGCTATGCCTGCAATCTGCAAGCCCTTTATCGCTTTGAGTTTGTTTTTGCAAAATCCGAGCACAACTCTCGAACCGTCGAGCGGGTAGACCGGAAGCAAGTTGAAAACGCCGAGCGACAAGTTGGCATACAAAAAGGAAATCGTATACGGATATGCGGCAGGCGCAAGCCACCAAAGCCCGAGGGTGACGAGCGCAAGCAAAAGATTGCACAAAGGTCCTGCAAGTCCTATAAGCACGCTTGAGGTTTTGTCAAAGTTTTCGCCTGCGCTCATCATCGCCCCGTACGGCAAAAGCACCACCTTTTTCACGACGTATCCCCTTGCCCTTGCCATAAGCGCGTGCGCGCCTTCGTGAAAGAGCAAAGCGACGAGCGTCCACACGAAATCAAGCGCATGCCCGAACGCCACGAGCGCAAGGGCAAGCGCAAAAAAGAGAGGATTAACCTTGAATTTCATAAGGATAAACCTCTCTTTGTGTCAAATCAAAGATACTACGTTTGAAATACCGGCAAGCGTTTCAACGATTGAAGTCGCTCTGAAAATGTTTGCAAACAAGAAGCCCAAGGACACGAAAACGCCGATTGCAACCGGTATGATCGCAACGTCGAGAGCGTCCAGAACGCCTTTCTTTTTGCGCTTTTTGCTGATGCGATTTTCTACGAAATCGTTTTGAGAAATTTCAACGTCGAGTTTTTTGTTTTCATCATATTCCATATTTGCCACCTCGCATATACCATATTCTCGCAAGGCGCAAAATATAACCGAGAATGTGACCGCAAACAAAATTTAATTTTGAGCGAGTCGAAAACTCTTTCAATATCTTGGCATATCCATCGTAGTTTCAAACTTCTTTATGCGAGTCGCAAGCGCCTCGATTTCGATTTTGTACGTTCCGTTTTCCGCTTGCGCAACGGAAATTTTTGCGTCCCCCTCGAGCGCAAAATAGTCGCAGAGCAAGTTGTTGACGTCGTTTGAAAGAGCGGTCGAAAACCCCTCTTTTATACCCACTTTGTCCCACGTGAGCATCTCTCTCATACGATTTGCAATCTCTTTGGACGCTTTCATCTGAACCTCCAGAATCGTCTTTTCGGCGTCACGTCAACAAATACTTTGCTGTTTTGCGCGACGTTTTTTGCAAGGTAGTCGTACGCCTTATTGGATATTGCGTGTTCGGGAATCGTGCCGAGTTGTTGATACAGCGTTATCATATCGTCGTCGGGAATCACCCCGATTGGTACGATATGCAAAAGGGAACTGACCTCGCTTGCGGTGAGCATTTCGCCCCTTGCAATCATATCCGCGCGCACTCTGTTGACCACAAGCGACACGTCTTTGAGCCGATAACTTGCAAGCAGACTTATCACCTTGTCCGCGTCTCTGATTGCCGAAGCGGACGGAGTGGTGACCACGATTGCCTCGTCGCACGCCGAAACCGCCCTGTGAAACCCGTGTTCTATTCCCGCAGGGCAATCCACAATCACGAAGTCGAACTCGCAAAAACTGTCCACCACGCCCCTGAACGCCTGTGCGGTTATCGCTCCGCAATCCCTTGACGACGGCAAAATCTTCGCAGGGCTTTCACTGTCGCTCACAAGCGCCTGAAACGCACGACACCTGCCTTGCAGCACGTCGCCGATATCGTACACGACTCGCCTTTCGATGCCCGTCACGACGTCGAGATTGTTGAGTCCCACGTCGCCGTCGACAAGCACGACCTTGTATCCCGACAAAGCCAATTTTCTGCCGAGAGTTGCGGTTACGGTGGTTTTCCCGACGCCGCCCTTACCCGAAGTAACAACGATTTTTCTCATATTCTCATAATAAAAAACAGACGCCGTATATAGATGTCTGTTTCTGCCGATTTTGGATTTTCTTTGTCAAAACGAATTGAGAAATTGAAGCGTGGACTTCTAACGCTCACTTATTCGGAGCATTCTTATACACGGTATTCGTCTATTCACAGACGGAACGAATCCGCCGTCCGCGAACTCGCAGAGCGGACTATTTAACATTCACTCATTCAGGGCGTTCTTATACACGGTATTTGCTCATTCGAAGACGAAATTGGAGTCGCAAGGCGACGACCGTAGCGAGCGTCGAGCATGACGAACAGTACGAGAATGCGTGGCATTCTGTTGCGTAGCCGCCACGCAGACGAAGTGGCATAAGCAGCGAACGATACCCTTCTATGCGAGCACCGAGTGTTGTCCCCCGCTACGCGGTCGCCGTGGGTTCCCTCAAGCATAGCGCAGAGGGGGAACGGCGATAGGGAAAACACGTGAGGAAAGGGGAAGTTGCATTTAAGGTACTAAACGCTCACTCTTGTAGAGGTCGAACAAAAATTGCGATATTTTGATTAAAGAATTTTCTCGTCACATCAAACTTTATTAGAGCACACTAAATTGCGATATTTGGATGAAGAACGCGAAAGGCACGGCTTGAATCAAAACCCAGTGTACACAAGCGTACACGATTTTGAAGCAAGTCGTGCCTAACAAAGTTATTCGCCAAATAGCACAATTTAGTAGAGTTTAACTCCTAGCATATCCGATAGCAAATTTCTCTCCTCAAAGAATCTCGCGCCGCCGATTGCAATCGCGTTTTCGATATCTTTGAGTGGCGTGACGGGAAGTTCGAGGGCTTGTTCGAGATAGTCGATAAGTCCGGGGATATGAAGAGAACCGCCGCTGACGAATATACCCTTGCGCAAGATTTCCGCGGAAAGTTCGGGCGGAGTTTGGTTGAGCACGGACATTATGACTTCGATGATATCGTCCACAAGCGGAATGACGGCGTTGCGCATTTGCTCTGCTGTGACGTAGAGCGAGCGAGGAGAACCGTCCGCACTGCCGCCGCTGACGGCGTAACTGCCCTCGTCGTTGACGTAGAAGGAAAGCGCGGATTTTTTGAGGTTTTCGATTGTAAATTCACCCACTTTCACGCCGTAATTCATATAAAGGCTGTCGATGATGGCGTTGTTGAAAGCGTCGCCTGCGATATTGACGGAGCAACCCGTTGCGATACCGTGGTTGGTGACAGCCGAGATTTCGGTTTTTCCGCCGCCGATATCCACAAAAAGACCGCCTATGCTGTTGGTGTAAGCAAGAAGGCTCAATCCCGATTCCACGAGCGTGACTTCCTTTATGCCTGCCTTTATGCAGCACTTTTCCACCGCGCGCCTGTCCGAACCGGAGGAGGATTCGCAAATGGACACGATGGCTTTGATTCTTGGCATAAACAAGCCTTCGGGGATAATTTTTTTGAGGAAATAATGAAGAAGCATGGTTGCCATCTCTTCGTCTACGATGATGCCCTCTTTGATGGGGGCGATGACTCTTGCGCCGCCGAGAGAACCCGTCATAACGCTTTCTGCTCTATAACCTGCGTCGCGGATTTCAAGGCGGTTGCGAGATTTTGTCGCAATAGCGATGGCAGGCTCGCGCAAAACGAGACCTATGCCCTTTTGGTAGATGGTGATAAACTTGCTTCCCAGGTCAATCGATAGTTCTATTGTTGCCATTGATAACTCCGACTCGCACGAGAGTATCTGCGAGTTTTTCTTTGGGCAGCCCCATAATGTTTGAGTAACTGCCGCTGTATTTTTCCACTATTCTTTTGTCTTGAATCCCGTATGCGCCCGCCTTGTCGAAGGGTTTGCAATCGTCGATATAGTCGTAAATCTGCTCGTCTGACAGATTTTTGAACGTGACGAGGGACTTGGCGCAAAACACGATTTTTTTGCCGTTGCAAGTCACGCAAACGCCCGTATAAACGATATGCGTGCGCCCGTTGAGGCGTTTTATCATATCGAAGGCACGCTCTCTGTCGTGCGGCTTTCCGTACACCTTGCCGTCGAGAACGACTATGGTGTCTGCGGCAATAACCGTGTCGCTTCTATGCTCTTTTGCGATATGCTCCGCCTTTGCGACGGCGAGTTTTCTCACCAGCAAAAACGGAAAACGGGATTTGATTTCGCTCTCGTCTATATCCGCAGGGATAACCTCGTATTTCACGCCCATATCCGAAAGGATCTCTTTGCGGCGAGGCGAGGACGAGGCGAGAATCACGTTTTTTGAAAACTCGTTCATTTTTCGTTGATTTTGATTAGATTTTCCAATCGTTTATCTTCTGCATTATCTCACAGAATTTCGAGATTCTTGCCGTATGCGGCTTTGAATTCCGCCGCCGCGCCCATAGCGTCTTTGACTTCGAGCGTGCAATCTCCGCCGTTTTCGCACTCGGTTTTGACGATAACGCTGTCGCCGAGCACGTCGCAGTTTATGCCCGTGACAACGCCGCTCTGGCTTCTGTCGAAACTCTCGGCAATGCGCAAAATGACGGATAATTTTTTGATTGCGTCAACGTCCTCTTGAGTGAGCATATCCTTGTATTTGATGATTTCGTCTCGAGCGTTTTCGGCTTTTCTATGTCCTGCGGCAACGAATGCGGCAACCACGATATCCTTGTGCGGCACGCCGTAAAGATTGCTGTTGAGAATGATATACGCCGAGTGGAGTTGGTGATTGTAGAACTTGATTCTCATACCGCTGTCGTGCAAAAGCGCGGCGATTTTGAGCACCCTGACGTACACTCTGGGCATCTTGTGAAGCACCTTGAGTTGCTTGAAAAGTTGTATTGACAGATTGTAAACGTGCTCTGCGTGCGCTATATTGAGGTCGTGATACTTCATTTGCGTATAAATGGAGTGGCCGAGCACGTCCGAGAG
>JBNMJA010000071.1:0-7074 GCA_050873585.1 Bacillota bacterium
AATCCATTGCGCTTGCAGCGCCGGGCGTATTCGTCAGTTTCGTGTGTATTCTCACGGGTTCCGGCGGCGCTGTCGGCAAGACAGAATATATCATCACCGCAGCCATTATGGCAGGGCTCGGACTCATCTTCCAACTTCTTATGTACTTCAAGTGCAAAGAGGTGGTCAAGTCCAACACCTCGGCGGGCATGAGTTTCAAGGAGATGTTCAGAGAACTCAAAAACAACAAAATGTTGCTCATAGTTTTCGGAACGTACATCCTCGGTTTCGGCAGAAATATCGGTTTGGGCATCGCAGTGCAGGCAACCTGCATTCTCGTTCGTGACGGCATAGATTTGTCCTTCATCGGCATGGGCACGCTTTACGGCGACGCATGCAGTTGGGCAATCGGCATCACCTCGGCGGTATCGTCGATGGTCACGATAGTCCTCAACCCGATTATCAACAAAAAACTCGGCGAAAAGAAATACTTCATCGTCGCAGGGTTCTACGGCTTTTTGGTGACTCTCGTTTCCACTCTCATCTACACGCTCAGCCCGACGGGAAGTTTCGGAAGAAGCATCTGGGCAATCTGGATTTATCAATTCTTCCTCGGCTTTGCGTACGGTCCGAACGGCTATCTGCCGATGGTCATGACGGCGGATATCGTCGATTATCAGGAGTGGAAGACGGGCAAACGCACGGAAGGCACGCAGTTTGCAATCCTTTCGATGTCCAACAAACTCTCCAACGCGCTCTCGGTGTCGCTCGGCATATTGTTTATCGGCGCAATCGGCTATTCGGCGTCAAAATATGCCGACGTCGCTCAGGTCGGCGTACAGGGCAGTGCGGAGAACATGCAAGCAATCGCAAGTTATGTCACCGACGGTATGCAAAACAAAGCGTGGATCGTCTACTTCTTGCTTCCCGGACTTTGCATGCTTGCCAGTTCGCTTTTGATGTTCTTCTACAAGATTGACGAAAAGACCAAAGTTCAAATGCGTGAAGAACTCGCAATTCGCAGAGCGGAGAACGAGGCGGCGCAAATCGTCGAAGAAGAGGAGTGCTCAGACAACTGCTCCGAGTGCGACAAAGAGTGCGATATGAGAGCGGAAGACGCTCAAGAAAACGTCGAAAAGCCCTTTGAAGAAGCGCTTGCGGAGCACTACGAAGAAGAGTTGAACGAAGTCGAGCACGACGACAAGGATATGGAAGAGTAATCCGACCGTCTAAAAACAATTTGCAAAACGCTCGACTGCAAATCAATCGCAGACAATCTTATAGTCGTCGTATAACGGTCAAAAAAACATATAACCGTAAAACGAACGCAAATCAATCAAAAGACCTCGCATTTGCGAGGTCTTTAATTTGTCATATAAACGATTCAAAGCGGTTGCAACGCCAAACGCACGGATCAGAGCGTTATTTTACGACGTACACTTTGCTTTGGCACTTTTCCAAAGATACGGTCACGACGCCGTTCGATGTGAGGTTTTCGCCGCTCCATTGTTCTTTGAGGCGATACTCGTTTTGTTTCGTCATAGCGACGTATTTGTCGTCGACGAGCGAATTCAAATCGAATTTCGCTTTCGCTGGGTGCGATGCTTTGTTGAAGAAGCACACAGCCACCGAGCCGTCGGCAAGCGGTTTTGCAAGCACGTCCACGACGCCTTTTTTGACGCGTTTTGCCTGCTTTGCGAGGGAGTCCTGATTGATAGCAATCATATTTTTGTTGGTGACGATGCTCTTGACCTGTTCGCTCATATTGCGCAAGTCGTTGCCGAGAATGAGCGGAGCGTTCATCATACACCACAGCGAAAAGTGCGACACGTTCTGATTGTAGGTGAGTTTTCCGTTGCCCACTTCGAGCATATCGGGGTCGTTGTAGTGACCTTTGCTCGAATAGGGATAGAGTTTGACGGTATGCTCGTAGATGAGTTTAATCCAAATCCACCACGGACGAATATCGGGAGTGGTACGCCACAGATTGCCTGCCTTTGCGCCCCAGTTGTACGGTTTGCCCCAACCCCATTCGCAGATAGAGAAAACGATGGGTTTTTCGGGTTGTTTACGTTCTTTCGCGACTCTTGCGGTGGCTTCTTTGAGCGCCTGCCCCATACGGCGATACTGATACATTTCGCTGTCGGCGTTGCTCGTGACTGGGTTGAAGAATTCTATTTTGTTCTTGCCTGCGGTGAGGCGCACGAGCACCTGAAATCTTGCCGTGAGGTTGAAATGCTTTTGAGGAGGGAAGAGAATCTCGTATTCCTCGCCGTCGTTCACCTTTGCGATGAGGTATTTTTCATAGCCGCCTTTCTTTTTGATATTGACGGTGAGAACGTAAGTTCCGTCCTCGTCCACTTCGATATTGTTGTAGGTGAGTCTGCCTTGATTTGCGTCAAGACCGGACACGTAACTTCCTCCGGGGAGTTTTGTATCCGTCATAAGGCGCGCAAGCCCCGAGAGCACGGCGTTATGCACGGAGTATTCCATCGGGTGCGAGTCGAATTGCGAAACGCTTATCGAGTACACGAGCGGAGCGTAGCGAGAGATGGGGATATGATGGCAGTAGTCGTATTTGAAATATTCCACGCCCCATTTTGCAAGCGTATACGCGTCGTATTTTTCTCTTCCGAGGCTTGCGGGCAAGTCCTCGCAGGTGAGAGTTCCGTTCGATGTATACGTGCCGAGTTTCAATCCCATAGCGTTGACTTGTTTTGCAAGATTAGCTATGCCACCGGGGAAGGTTTCGTAATCGCCGACGAGTTCGCCGTTCTCGTCACGCAAAGAGGATTGCCAACAGTCGTCGAGGTTGATATACTTGTATCCCGCCTCGATAAGACCGTTGTCTTTCATCGCTTTTGCGGTGTCGAGAATGAGTTTTTCGTTTATGCGGTTTCTAAAGGTATTCCAACTCGACCAACCCATAGGGGGAGTGAGAGCCACGCCGTTTTCGTAGTCGGGAAGTTCGGGCTCGACGCTCGTAGGCTTTTTCTTTTGGAAAAGGCTCTTGATATAGCAGAAAGGACACATGCCGTTACGTTTCATTTTTTCACCTTTGCCGATTTTTTGATTTTATCGGGTTTTTGCGCCTTTGCGGATTTTTGTTCTTTGGCGCGCATTTTGGCGTCGAGTCGTTCGAATTTCAATTCGATAGCCTCGCCGTGTTCGAGTTTGATTTGATTCATCATCGCGACGAATCCTACGTACGCGACCGTGAGAATCGCGCCTATTGCAAGCATTGCTTTGCCCATTTCCCAGGTGACGTGGTTGTCAAGACGGAAGAACGTGCGCAGTATGCCCACGAGGTCGACCACTTTGCCGTTTATCGTCACGTTGATGGATATGAAGTACACGCCCACGAATATGAACACCATAAGGATATAGGTGAAGAGGTTGAGCGCGATGAGCAGTTTTGATTTGTCAATCTTGTGTTTTTTGCGTTCTTTTCGCTCTTTACGTTCCTTTTTGGATTTAGCGTTTTCCTTGTCGGTTTCGAGCACGCGCATAACCACGCCGTTTGTGAGCGAATAGCGCTTTTCGGACTCGTCGACGTATCCGTCGTAGAGGCTCGAATCGATTTTCTGCGCTTTAGCCTCTTCCTTTTTGCGCTCGTTCATAAAGTCGCTGATTCCGAAAAACGCCGACCAACTCGCAAGCCTTGTGGGGAGTGACACCTTGAACAGAAGCAAAAATCCCACGAAAGTTATAATCCATATAAACACCGTCTGCGACTGCAAGTCGGTGATGTCGGTGAGGAAAAATCTGTTGCATATTATGACTGCCGCCGCGCCCAGTAACACCGTAATGCCGCCGGGAACGGCGTTTGAAAGCACTTTTGGCAAGAACCGCCCCGTAACTCTGTCCGCGTTCGGTTCGAGCGCAAGCACCACCGACGGCATACCTATGGTCACCGCACCCATAATAGTGAGGTTTTGCGGCGTGAAGGGGAGAGGATCGACCACTATCATAAACAGCAACGCCAAAAGCGTGTTGTAAATGGTTTTCATGATATACAGTGCGGCGGAACGCTCGAGGTTGTTTATGGAGCGTCTGCCTTCTGCAACGACTCTCGGCATAGAAGAGAAGTTGCTGTCCAAAAGCACGAGCGAACTCACGTTTTTCGCCGCGTCCGAGCCCGACGCCATTGCCACTGAGCAATCCGCTTCTTTGAGCGCAAGCACGTCGTTCACGCCATCGCCCGTCATAGCAACGGTGTGACCTGCTTTTTTCAACGCCTTGACCAGCATAAGTTTCTGATCGGGCAAAACTCGGCCGAAAATGGTATATTTGGTTGCCGCCTCGTACACTTCCTCTTCGGTTTGAAGAGTGGACATATCCACGATATTGTCGCAATCTTCGAGACCCGCTCTCATTGCAACCGCGCGTACGGTCTGCGGATTGTCGCCCGAAATTATCTTGACTGTCACGCCTTCTTGCTTGAAGAAGCGCAGTGTATCGGGGGCTTCTTTTCTTATCTTGTCGGTGATGAACACGAAACTTTCAAGAGCGAGCGTTTTTGGCAGAGTGCCGTCGCCGAACTTGTTTTTAGACGACGCCACGACCATAACGCGAAATCCTTTTTGCGCCATTTCCGACATAGTGCTTTCCATTGCTTTTGTGCGTTTTTTGAACACGAATTCGGGTGCGCCGATGACGTATGACACGCCGTCTATTCTTGCTCCGCTCCACTTGCGTTGAGAGGAGAAGGGGACGATTTGCTCAACCTCGCCAGAATTCTGAAGTTCTGCAACGTACGCGCGCAAAGCGTTTATAGTCGCGTTGTCGTCCTCGAGTGCGCTCGTCACGTTTTTTATGATTTGCATCACGCCTTTTACGTCCTTGCCTTTTGCGGGTTGAACGTCGTTGACTTCCATAGTGCCTTCGGTGATAGTGCCGGTTTTGTCAAGGCACAGCACGTCCACGCGCACGAGCGTTTCGACGCAATACAGGTCTTGAGCAAGCGTTTTGTGGCGAGAAAGTCGCAGTACGCTCACGCAGAACACCGTCGAAGAGAGCGCAACGAGTCCCGAGGGAATCATTCCTATGACCGTTGCGATAGTGCCGAGCATAGTGGAGGAGAGGTGCTCGCTTATCTTGTATCCGAGGAGGGTGGTTATCACCTTTTGCGCCTCGTCGGGATTGTTTTGCACGAAGTATTTTACGCAGAACAGCACGATGCCAAGCGGCACGATGATGCTTGCCATAACTTTGACGATAAACATAAGCGAGCGCCAGATCTCGCTGTTGGGTTTTTTGAAATACTTTGCGCCCGAACTGATTTTTGTCGCGAAGTTATCGACGCCCACGTGTTCCACCTGCGCTTTTGCAGTGCCGGACACGACGAAACTTCCCGACATAACTTCGTCGCCGGGGTTTTTGAGAATGGCGTCGGGTTCGCCCGTGATAAGGCTTTCGTTGACTTCGATAGAGCCTTCCACGACGATAGCGTCAGCGCAAATCTGACTTCCGCTCGAAAGCACCGTCAAATCGTCGAGCACGATATCTTTGACGGCAATTTCCTTTTCCTCTCCGTCACGCAAAACGATTGCTTTGGGGGCAGAGATGAGCGAGAGTTTGTCAATGGTTCTTTTTGCTCTCAATTCTTGGAAAATACCAACCAGGGCGTTGAAGATTATGAGCACCATAAATCCGAAATTGCCCATAATCGAAAGGAAACTTTCGCCTGCGTCAACGAAGAAGAATATCAAAAGTGCAAGAAGAATAAACACGAAATTGAAAAACGTGACGATGTTTTCGCGCAAAATTTGCGAAACGCTCTTCGTTTTTACGTTCGTGTCGCCGTTCACTTTGCCTTCTGCGATTCTGTTTTCGACGTCCTTTTGCGCAAGACCGCTTTTTATATCGGTCACGAAGCGCGCCTCTGCAACAGGTTCGGACTTGTCGTCCTCAACGACTTCGGATGGCATATAGACGTTTTTTTCGGAATTTTCTGACATATTCTCCCTATGTGCGCACGCACGATTCTTTTATATATAAATGATTATATCACAATTCAAACATTATTCAAGAAAAAAAAGAGTCGATACAAGAGTTTTTGCACCTTTTTTGCATATTTGCAACCGCCTCGCAGTATATTTTGCGTATGAGAAGAAAAACTTGCTTGATTTTGGTTTCAATTTTGTGCATAACTCTCTTGCTCGTCGCACTTTGCGCTTGCAACAAAAAAGGCGACGGAGAGAGCAAAGACAATATCTCAAGGCTCACCGAAGCGTTTTACGCAGGCGAGAGCGACCTTTTTGCCGTCAGCGTCGAAACGGGCAGACGTGAAAAGAACTTCATTGCGGACGGCGTCGCAAAGGACGTTTGCGATTTCACCGAACTTATAATCGTTCCCCTCAAGAGCAACGATTACAAAACTTTGGCGTACGTGATTTCTTCCGACGACAAAACGCTTTCGGGTGAAATTCAATGCGGCTTAAGCGGTGAATTTGTGGCATCTATCGCACTCGATTTCGTTCCAAAGACAATAACCGTCAGCGCAGGGGAGATAACTTCCGACATAGAACTCAACTCCGTTCTCGATGGCAAATTGTCGGCAACCGACGCCGTCAACATAGCCAAAGAAGCCTTCAAAGACAAGATTGACAAAGAGTATTCCGAAGGCAAAGCCGAGCGTGAAATCTACGTCAAACTCATCACCGCCGACCGCGAGAGTTACTATTATTACGTCTCTTTCATCGGTGACGGAGTGGATTATTGGGCGATGTTGGTAGACCCGACGACCGGCAACATCATCAGCAAAAAATGATTTGAGGTTGCCAAATCGCGCCTAACTTTGTCAGAGTCATCTCTTCAAACAGTCACGTACGCCTATGTACGCTCCTGTCTGTCGAGATGACTCTTTCGCGTTATGCATCTATTTGGCAACCTCAAATACGCGTACCAATGAAAATAGGGTGGGACACACACACTCGAATATCGCGCTCATTAATCGAGTACACTATTTTGCGAATAACTGTGTCAGATGCGATTTTCTCGCAAGTCACGTACGCTCAAGTACGCTCGTTGTTCGAAAATCGCATCTTCCTTGTTCTTCATCAAAATATCGCGCTCATTAATTAAGCATACCAT
>JBNMJA010000072.1:0-7010 GCA_050873585.1 Bacillota bacterium
CAACTTTACGTCCATATTCCGTTTTGTAAATCAAAATGTCGCTACTGCGATTTCAATTCGTACGCTTGTCGTGACACACAAGCGATTTTCGAGTATCTAACTGCGTTAAATCAAGAAATAACACTTGCTTCGTCGCATTTTGAAAGCGCAAAAATCGACACGATTTATATTGGCGGAGGCACTCCGAGTCTGCTCGATGAAAGTCTTATTAAACCGCTTCTTGAAAAACTGCGCACTTCTTTTGATTTGTCGGACTTGAAAGAGTGGACGATCGAGTGCAATCCCGAAAGCATAACCGAAGAAAAACTCAAACTTTACGTCGATGAAGGAATCAATCGAATCAGCATCGGCGTTCAAAGCCTTTTTGACGACAATCTTAAGGCAATAGGCAGACTTCACGATGCGAAAGAAGCAATCGAGAAAATAAAACTCGCAAAGCGTTATTTCAACAACGTTTCTGCCGACTTGATAATAGGACTTCCTTTTGACGACAAACAAAGGATTGCAACGGAAGTTGAGAAACTTGCTCCGCTTGTCGAGCATATTTCCATGTATGAATTGAGCGTCGAGGGGGGAACTTCGCTTGAAAAACTCGTAAAACAAGGTAAAATCACACTTCCCGACGACGATGAAACTCAAGAATTTTTCGACGTTGCGTACGATACGGCAAAAGCGTGCGGTTTTGAGAGATACGAAGTATCTAATTTTGCAAAAAACGGCAGAATTTCTCTTCACAATTTCGGATATTGGACAAGAGAGGAGTATGTCGGTTTAGGCGCGGGCGCACACTCTTTTTTGAAAACTTCGTACGGCGGAAAGCCTCTTAAAGAGCAAACGAGATTTGCCAACTTCAAAGATTTGACGAAGTATAAAAACGCCGTAAACGGCGCACAATCGTATGTGAAAATCGAACGAGAATACGAAGAAACACTGTCTTTAAAAGGCGCATTGGAAGAAGAAATCATGCTGGGACTTCGCACGTATAAAGGTGTCAAAGAGGAAATTATGCCGCCCGTCGCTCAACCCCTCGAAAAGTATTTCGTCAGAAAGGACGGACGCGTTTCGCTCACCAAAGAAGGTATGGCGGTTATGAACTCCGTTCTCGTCGAAATTCTCGATTTTGATAATTGAATCGCATTTTCGGCATAAATTTGTCGTAGGTGTCGTTTGTTTGCTTTATAATGCTATAAACGGCGTGAATTTCGAACCTTAAAAGCGGGCAAAACGGCGCGATTTTTCGCTTATTGAGTCGAATTGAAAATAATATTTTTTTGTTGGCGGATATTGATTGTCAAGAAATAAATTATTTGTTATACTTAACTTACAACATCGGAGGCACAAATGACACCGGATTTATCTGCTTACGGAGAGACGCCAAGCGCTCCCATCGCTCTTATCGCCACACCCGGCGCTGAAGAACTTGCTCAACTCATCGACAAACGGCTCATTACTTTGCTGAGTGAATCACACCTCGGAAAAAAACTTCACAAAGACACGTTCATTCTGAAATCCGATTGCCCCCGTTTCACAAGCGGCGACGCAAAAGGCATCATTTATGAAACCGTCCGCGGCAAAGATTTGTATATAATCTGCGATCCCGCGAATCACGGTGTGACCTACAAATTCTTCGGACAGGACGTTCCGCTCACTCCCGACGATCATTTCCAAAACCTCAAACGCATAATATGTGCTTGTACGGGCAAGCCTGCTCGCATCACCGTCATTATGCCGATGCTCTACGGCGGACGCCAGCACAGAAGAAGTGCGAGAGAATCGCTCGATTGTGCTCAAATGTTGCAGGAACTCGAAAATATGGGCGTGACGGATATAATCACATTCGACGCTCACGATCCCAGAGTGCAAAACGCTGTTCCTCTTATGGGCTTCGACAACTATTTTGCACACTATCAGATCCTCAAATGCCTCACGAGGCGTTTCCCGGACGTAAAACTTCAAAAAGACAGCCTTATGGTTATCTCTCCCGACGAGGGCGCTATTCCAAGAAACGTGTATTACGCTTCCGTTTTGGGACTCGACCTCGGTATGTTCTACAAGAGAAGAGACTACTCGACCATCATAAACGGCCGCAATCCAATCATAGCTCACGAGTATATCGGCTCTTCGGTTGAGGGTATGAACGTGTTCGTTGCAGACGATATGATCGCAACGGGGGATTCCATTCTCCGTCTTGCAAAAGAGATAAAAGAGAAGGGCGCAAAGAAGGTCTTTTTGACCGCAACGTTCTCGCTTTTCACCGAAGGCGTGGACAAATTCAACAAAGCATACGAAGAAGGCGTTTTCGACGCAGTTCTTTCGACCAACCTCACGTATCGTATTCCCGAACTCAAGAATTGCGAATGGTTTGTCGAAGCTGATTTGTCGAAGTATATTTCTTACATTATCGCCGCAGCAAACGTCAACGAATCCGTTGCAAATCTGCTCGATCCCTCGCAAAAGATACGCGAACTCGTGCAAAGACTCAACGGTTGACGCAAAAGGAGTTAAAAAATGAAAATCACTTGGCTTGGTCATTCATCGTTTTTGCTCGAAGAAAGCACGGGAACGAAGATTGTCACCGACCCTTATCACTCGTACGTCGGATATGAGATGCCCGAAGTCAGCGCGGATATCGTGACCGTTTCGCACTCTCACAACGACCACAGTTACGTTTCAAAAGTCGGCGGCGACCCGACCGTCATCAACAGAGTCGGAGCATATGAAATCGGCGGTGTACATATCCTTGCACAGCGCTCCTATCACGACGACAAAAAGGGCAGCCTGAGAGGGGAAAACATCATTTTCAAATATCGTATGGACGGCGTGGACGTCTGCCATATGGGCGACATCGGCGAGGAGTGCAACGCAATTTTGGTGGAATCTCTTATGCCGGTAAACGTGTTGCTCATTCCCGTGGGCGGAAATTTCACCATCGACGCAAAAGAAGCAAAGGAATACGTTGACCGCATTATGCCCGACGTCGTCATTCCGATGCACTACAAGACCAAAGATTGCGAATTCGACATTGACAAAGTCAATGAATTCTTGTCGCTTTTCGACGACGAGAATATCGTTTACGCAGATTCTCCTACCGTAGAATTTGACAGAGCGGATTTTGACGGAGAAGATACAAAAGTTTTGGTTCTTGACAAACTTTCAAAATAATCACTTGTTTTACAGCGTTTTAAGCCGTTGCCGAGCATATCGGCAACGGACAAAATACTTCCTTTTACAATACAATCGAAATAATATTTTTTACGGACGAATAAGTCCGCATATAGGAGAACCTAATGCAAAAATTCTCGAAACAAGAACTTGAGGCAAAAAGCATTTTCGAGATGCGCGCTCTTGCCAAAGAGGTCGGAGTCAGCGCTCCAACGAAGATCAACAAAGCCGAACTTATCGATTTGGTCTTGAAGATCACGAGCGGTGAAATGGAACCGCCGGTTGCGCCAAGACGCGGTCGTCCGAAAAAAACTGCCGAAACCGTAAGTCCCGCAAAAAAATCAACCGATCCGTTGGATATTCTCAACCCTACGCCCGTCAAAATCGAAACGAAAATCGATTATCAGATGCCCAAAGGCTTTGAAAAACCCAAATTTCAGCCTGCATTCCGTCAAAATCAGTATCAGCAAGGCAATCAAAAACAGTACGGGCAGAACGGCGGATATAAACAAAACAACAACTATCGCGCGCAAAATCAAGTCGTGCGCGACAACACGTTGTCCGAACGCAAAGAATCCGACGATATCGAGCAAGTCAGAGAAGGATATCTTGAAATTAATCCCGACGGATACGGCTTTTTGCGCGTAAAAAACGGCGAATTCAACGATATGGACGCTTACGTGTCCGCGATGAAAATAAAGCAATACGGATTGCGCAAAGGCGACTACGTTCAATCACTTTGCAAAAAAGTGCAAGAAGGCAGACCTTCGGCAGTCGTAAGCGTGACCACAATCAACGGTATTGAAGCGGACAAAGTCGGCAAACGTCCCAATTTTGATGACCTCGTGCCTATTTATCCTAACGAACGCATCCGTCTCGAAGTTTCACCCAGAGAATACGCAACTCGTTGCATCGACCTCGTTTCGCCTATCGGTAAAGGTCAGAGAGGCATAATCGTTTCTCCGCCGAAAGCAGGTAAAACCACTTTGCTCAAAATGATTGCAAGTTCGATTGCGAAGAATTATCCCGAAATCGAGCTCAAAGTGCTTCTTATCGACGAGCGTCCGGAGGAAGTCACGGACATGCAACGCTCGATCAAGGGTGAAGTCGTGTATTCGACCTTTGACGAACTTCCCGAGCACCACACCAAAACGGCTGAGATGCTTTTGGAAAGAGCAAAACGCCTCGTTGAAATGGGCAAAGACGTAGTAATTCTGCTTGACTCGCTCACAAGACTCGCAAGAGCGTACAACCTCACGATTCCGCCGACTGGCAGAACGCTTTCGGGCGGTATTGATCCCGGTGCTCTGCACAGCCCCAAACGCTTCTTCGGTTCGGCAAGAAATATCGAAAACGGCGGCTCGCTCACAATCATCGCAACCGCACTTATCGATACAGGCAGCCGTATGGACGACGTTATTTTCGAAGAGTTCAAGGGCACCGGCAATATGGAAATCCACCTCGATCGCAGACTCAGCGAAAAGAGAATCTTCCCGGCAATCGACCTTGCAAAGAGCGGAACGAGAAAGGAAGAATTGCTCCTCACGCCGAGCGAACTCGAAGGCACGTGGGGTATCCGCAAGATTTTGTCCAACGCGGACAATGCGGAAGCCACAGAAAATCTTATCGGCATGATTGTAAAAACTACGTCGAACAAAGAGTTTATCGATCAACTCAATCTTCAACTGCGCGTTCTCGCTAAAGAGGGCTATACCGTCAGGAGTTTGAAGTAATTTCGATATTCTAACCCCATAAATTTAAAATCGCAAACTTTAAGAGCATAGATAAGGCAAAGAATCTATGCTCTTTTAATAGTCAATTTGAATATATCGTCTGATAGTTAAGTTAGTTTTGCGTTTTGACGAATATTATGATATTTAACGATAAGAAAGGCAACTCGACGAGTTGCCTTTTAAATATCGTTGACACTATCGGAATCAGTCTTTATCTTCTTCCTTGTCGTGCTTGTCGAAGAGTTTAAACTTTTGTTCTTGTTCGTTGTCGTCATCGGGCAGAGGATTGACTCGCACTTTGACTTCGATAATCTTGCGTGCAGTGAGTTTATTCACCACGATAGTGAGGTTTTTGAAATCGAAAGATTGGGACTTTTTGGGTATCTCTCCGAATTGTTCGATAACCCAACCGCTGACTGTCTGCGAGTCGAAATTCTCTGTTTCGTCCTCATCAACGTTGAATTCCTTGAAGAAATCGTCAAGTTCCGCACGACCGTCCACAAGATAGTTTTCATCGTCGATTTTGGTGAAGTAGTTGACGACTTCATCGTGTTCGTCCCAAATCTCTCCGACGAGTTCTTCGAGAATGTCCTCGAGAGTGACGATGCCGAGCGTTCCGCCGTATTCGTCAACGACGACAGCCATATGCACCTTTTGGCGTTGCATGCTCTTAAGCAGAGAAGATATCTTCATATGCTCGGTTGCAACGGCAACGGGCGTTATGTAGTTTTTGATAGTTTTCTCTCCTTTTTCGAGTGCGGTGAAGAAGTCGATATTGTGGATCATGCCGATGATTTGGTCGATTGAATCTTTGTATACGGGCAAGCGCGAATAGTTGTATTCGAGGAATATGGATTTGATTTTTTCCATTGCCATATTCGTCGGCACTGCGATGACGTTGACTCTCGGCACGAGAATATCCGCAACTTCACAGTCGTCAAACTCGATTGCGCTGGATATAAGTTCTCTTTCTTGCGAGTCGAGAGAACCGTCTTCTTGCGCCTCTTCGACCATCGAGAGCAATTCTTCTTCGGTTATCTTGTCGTCGCCGTGAGATTTGAATATCTTTTTGAGCAAGAATTTCAATCCTGCAAAAATAATCGTGATCGGGTAGAGAATAATCATTATGACGCGTATAGGATAGCCGAACGCCATACAAATGCGCTCTGAATTTTCCTTTGCGACCATTTTGGGAGTGATTTCTCCGAAAGTCAAAACAATGACGGTGGACACCGCGACCGATACGACGCCGCTCACTGCAGGATCGGTTATAACGCTTTCAAATATATTGTTGAAAAGCACCGACAACGTAATGTTGACAAGGTTGTTTCCCACAAGTATGGTTGATAGCAGTTTGTCGAATTTGTCGAGAAGATTGAGAGCGTTTTGCGCAGATTTATTGCCGCCTTGCGCTTTCAATTTGAGTTTGGTCCTGTTGACCGAACTAAAAGCGGTTTCCGTTGCCGAGAAAAATCCCGAAAACATAACCAAAACAACTATAAAAATCGATGATAAGATGGTACTGAGAGGGTCAGGGTCGGCTGTTGCGCCAAGTAGGTTGCCCATAGATACTCCTATAAATTTGATATTTCGATAATACCATATAAATGCGGATTTGTAAATATTTATTCTTCAGATTATTCATTGCTTAAATTTGCTGCATTTTTAAAAAAATCAAAGAAGAGTATTATCAATCGCAGAAGATCAAATAGAAGAAAACTAAAATAAAGTTGCTCAACCGCTTGTCAAAATCGTTTCGGTGATATATAATCGTCACGTTGGGTTTTGAGGGTACTGTACCCGTGAACAGTTGGAGGAAATGGTTTTGTTTTCCATTGGCTTCCAACTGCCACCCACTTGTTACTATATAAACAATTTTGGAGAAGTCGCGTATATATGGTACTGCGTACCAAACACGCTCCTTCGCCACAACACCTTATGGAGAAGTCGCCTAGTTTGGTCGAGGGCGCGCGACTGGAAATCGCGTAACCGTCAAAAGCGGTTCAAGAGTTCGAATCTCTTCTTCTCCGCCACAAAAATAGCACTCGGAAGAGTGCTTTTTGTTTTGTCGAGAGAGATTCGGCGGCATTTGTGCCGCCGGCAACATTGTTGCCG
>JBNMJA010000073.1:0-6972 GCA_050873585.1 Bacillota bacterium
GTTTTCAATAGCCGAAAAGTCGAAGTTCGGGTCTGAAAACCACTCCGCAACGGTCTTTTTTACAAAATCGAGATCGAGATTATCCTCGTCGTTTTGCCAATCGAGGTTTTCTTTTTTTACAGATTCAACGTAGTTTTCAGGGCAAACCGCCTCGGCAACCGAGGGTAAAAATAAAAATGAGAAAAACAAACAGCAAATCAGCACGCACACGAATATTCGCAACGCGTAATCAGTTGTATATGCCGATTTGTCTGCGGTTTTCCTCATTTTTCAACTCCGTCGAGCAATGAAAAACTTAAATCCAGGTAATTTTGCCGTCTGTGGTAATCGTTCCCCACTTTCCGTCTTTTTTGATTTTTGCCTCGCCGTTTTCAAAAGGCGTGCCTGCGTCGTATTCAAACGGAATTATAACCTCGTTATTCTTGTCGATATAGCCGCATTTCACGCCTTTGCATACCATTGCAAGCCCTTCGGAAAAGCTCATAGCAGTGTCGTAATCGAGAGGAATAACGACGTTGTTTTCCTCGTCGATATAGCCGCATTTTTCGTCAATTTCAACGGAAGCAAGCCCTTCTTTGAACGCAAAGATTTCGTCGTACATAGTAGGAATGACGATTTTAAATCCGTTTGAATATCCCCACTTTCCGCCCTTTAGCACTTTGCGCCATTGACCGGGTTTGAGAGGTTCCGTGAGTTTTTCGACCGTTTTTTGCGGTTTTTTATCCGATTGTTTTTGATTTGCGGATTGCTTGTTTTGCGGTTTTGCGCTCACTCTGTCCGAAAGACCGAATTTGGAGCGCTCTTGCCTGTCTGCGGCCGCCGACTTATCGTTTTTGCGTTCGCTTTTTTCGTCACGCTCTTTCGATGGCAATTGCTTTTTGTCGTTTCTGCGTTTAGAATCGATTGATTGAACGTCAACGCCGTTACGCTGTTCGTTTTGAGAAGCGCTCGAATTGTCTTGCTTGCTCGTTTCTTTAATCGGTTCGGGGCGCAAGCACATATCTTTTGCTTTCAAAGCGTCCTTAACCTCAAAAAGAATCTTTTTGTTGAGTCCTTGCACCTTGTACATATCCTTTTCGGTGCGCTTGACGAGGTCTGCCGCAGTTTGAATACGATTTTTTGAGAGTAGTTCTCGCGTGGATTCGCTGATTCCCAAATCCTCGATGGAAAGAGCCAACTGCTCTGGTGAAAATCTTGCCGTTTGCTGATTTACGCTCTCCTGATTTTGTACGTTCTGCTTCGGCGAGCGGTTTTTATAATATCGTTTTTTATTTGCCATATGTAATACCTTTTAATAGATATTATCACACGCGCACGAATATTTCAAGCAATAAAGTTATTATCTTGACTTAAAGTTACAATTTGATTATACTTATATTTATGAAAAAGTCGGTTGAAATCACAAAAAAATCAATGCTCGTTTTCCTGTTTATTGCCGTTTTTGCGACAGTATTTTCATTGCTTTTGACAAATCAAAGTGTCCCGATAGCAAACGCGCAAGACGACAATTTCACACGAGTATTTCCCCAAAACAACTATTTTCAATCGGCGGATCCAACCCTCGTGAGCGCAAACGACGATTATCTTTTGATTTACGACAAATCGGTAAACGCGCTTTTCGTTCGTCCGAACGATTCTTCGGACTCTTATGCATACACGCTTCCATTAAAAGACGTCACATCTCTTTACGTTCTCGATGACGTAGCGTTTTTGCAAGCGGACGACAAGTATTTCACGATCGATCTCACCGACAAAACCGCGACGGCGCAAGAGCACACTTTGAGTGCGCCCGAAGATATTTCCTCAATTTCGAGCGACGGCACTAGACTTTTCGTTCACTCGGAGTTTGGAGGAGTTGCAATCTACGACAAAACGCTCACCGCGAGTTATTCGGTTGAATCCGCAAAAAATCGCGCGCTCATAGGACAAATCGTAGTTGCGGGTTACGGCGATTCGTTTTACACTTTCCCGTGGGAATACGGCGAGCCGCGCTTTGCAATCTACGACACGACGGCCAACTCGACGGAGTATCACACGATCACTCAAAATATAAAAGAAGCATACGTTGCAGACGCGATATTCGCGCTCGAACTGTCACCGATTACCAACCAAAAACGCGTCATCATTTTGAACAAACGAAACGGCGCATTGCTCTTCCAGACCGAAATCTGTCCCGACGCGTTCTTTGCAAACGGCGACAAACTCTTCACTATCGAAGGCAACAGCGTGATCGTATACACCTTATCGTCGGATATGACGAGCCTTTCACGCACTGCTTCGATGACGATGACGGGCAACGACGCTTTTCACCTCGATCATCCATCCGACCTCTGCGTTTTAGATGACGATATCGTCGTTGCGGACAAAAACAACGACCGTCTTGCGTTCATCGACCAATCGGGCGTAATGACCGACATTGCTCTTGAAGAAACTCCCCTTGCCGTCACGGCAAATTCGAGAGATATATACGTCGCATTTGAAAACGAAGTTTTAAGACTCAGCGGCGGTGAAATTCAAAAGACCTACGAAGCAACCGACGTCGTTGACTTAATCTATCTCGACAAACTCTACGTTCTCACCAAAGACGGCGTGTATACGCTCATTGCCGATACCCTTCTCAAGATACACGATACCGATCAAGGCATACGCCTGACGACCGCCAAAGACGGCACGAACGTATATTTGCTCACGACAAACGGCATCGTCGCGCTCAATCAGAGCGGTGTCAAACTCTACGATGCGGTAACCGACAATTTCACGGATGCCGTTGACTTTGCAATCGACTACGAGGGCAAAATCTACGTTGCCTTTGGCGACAGAATCGCAACCTATTACGACGGAACGCAAACGAACGTTCTCTGTCCGAAGTCCGCTTCTATGAAAGCGACGTTGACAAGCGTGTGCTTAAGCGATAGCATGCTTCTCTTCACCGCAGAAGAGAGTTTTGTCGGCACAATAGAGATGGGCGCAACCACCAAGGATACTTTCGCAAGCTCAATTCCGCAAATCGTAGATAAACCGTATTATTTCGCAACCGCAAAAGAGGGTGCGCTCAACTACTCCGCCGACGGCAGACTTGAAAACACTTCCCTTGCGTCAAGCAGAGTGTACCTCGTCATCGACGAGCAAATCGAAGGCGACCAAAGCGACGAATTTCGTTTTGCACTTGACGGCGGCAAACTTGTCAAGATCCGCAAATCAGACTTTGATACAGCCGAACCCACGCTTTTAACGGGCGATTACGTTGCAAAGCAAGATACCATGCTATACGCACTGCCCCACACTCAGTCAAGCGAACTCACCCTCAAACAAGGCGAAAAAGTCACCCGAGTGAGCGACGTCGCAGGCTATGAAAACAACGTGTGGACTCTTGTCACATACGGCGAAAATGTCTATTTCGTAGACGCGCAAGACCTCGAAGAATATATCGAAGTCAAGCCCGAAAAAGACAGAGTTTACGGCAAAGCAAACGCCGATAGAGTCGGCGGACTCGTAAACGTATACCTCTCCCCCGACACACAATCCGAACTTGTCACGCAGATAGTCGACGGAAGCGAAGTAGAGGTGCTTGACACCGTGGGAGATTTTTATCTCGTCAACTTTGAAGGCACGATAGGCTACGTCGAAAAAACGCAGATAAAAATCAACGGTTTGACGACCGTGCAAATTGTCGCAATCGTCCTTGCGATAATCGTCGCACTTGCAGGCACGGCAATCTTTGCCTCTATATATCTCACTCGCAAAAACGGCGACAAAGACAAAAAAGGCGAAGACAAAACGCCAAAGAGATTTTGATCCCCACCCTACGACCAACCGCAACCAAAACGACATCAAAAAGCACCGATTTCTCGGTGCTTTTCTTATAACGTTTTGTTCATCATTTGAAATATTTTTTGTAATTTGGGTCGAAAATGCTTTGTTTGATCTTCAAAGTCTTTTCGTCAAGTTCCTTTTTGAAATAGTATGCGACAGTTTGCGCAAAAATCTTGATATCGTATTCGTGATCGAAAGTATCTCCAAACGTAGGCACGTGAACGATGCCGTCGCTTATATATCCGCAAAGACCGCCCGATATCGTAAATGCGACTTGACCGCCGTCTTTGCAATACACGGCACAGAAAGCGTCCAGACACAAATTTTTTGCGTCTTTCTTGCGCATATCGATGCCGGATACGTACAACAATTGATGCCTTGACGCGGTTCTTTCTCTGAGACTGTCGAGGACTTTGTTATATGCCATAGCGTCCGTTATCAACTTGTTTCCGACGCTACTCATATCCAAAACGGAATAATAACCGAAAACGTTTACGGCTTGTCCGTCTTTTCTGTCGCAATAAATCAACTTGTCGATAATTGGTGACGAAATATTAATGGAACTTATGCCATTCAAATCCATTTTCGTCATGTCGAGAACGTATATCACTCTATCTTTGAATTGATTATCTTCATAAACGGTTATCGTCTCTTTATGCGTAAAGATGCCGTGATTATAGTCATTTATACGCAAACTCCCCTTTTCGACGACAGGAACTGCTACCGCGCACATTCTCGATATGCGCTTTTCATCGATATATTGACCGATAACTCCCAACAATACAAAGACGAGCTTACCGTCTGGATCGCTATCGAGCAATCTGTCTACGAAACTATTTGCGACGTCTTTTATATCGACCTTAACTGCGTTGCCCAAATCACGCAAATGATAATAAACGTCGCTCGGCCTTTCCGTGTAATGCTCGCTCATAAGCACGGTCATTGCCAATTCAACTGCATCGTGCTTGAAATCACCGTTGAAAGCAAGCCCAAACTCTTCTTCCGCACTTTCAAAATCTCTGTCATTTGCAAGTTTTACGAAACTTTTGAGAGTCGTATAAGTCTTCTCACCGCCACAAAAGATATCTCTGTCTTCGTCAATGCAAATCTCGTTGAGTGACATCAAATTTTCCGTTTGAGCAATCACTGAATACAGCCAATATTTTGCCACTTGCGGTGCTGTTTTGCACGCTTTGTTAAACGCTTTGTACGCCTCAACCCAGTTTTCGATTTTGAGTTGAGTTACGCCACGCAAAAAATAGTCCGACGCTTCGTCCTTCTCGTTGCCGTAAATGATTTTGGTGATATTTTGGGTTACGTTGTGGACGGTGGTATATTTGTTGATTGCTTTTTCCGTAATAAACGGAGTACCGCAAAATTTGCAAATACCCGCTTCGTGCGTGTTGTCAACCTCGATTTGCGCACCGCATTGCGTGCATATTGCAGGAATAAGTGCCATATGTGTTACCTCATTATATAATCAGAACTTTCAATTCATCAGTATGTGCATTGATTTAAGCGCAATATTTGAGCGTCAGACAAAATCATTCGTCAATATCGCACCGTTTGAGTGCGATATTGAGATGCAGAGCCAGGAAGACACTTTCGCACGACAACCCTAATTTACTAATGCGTAAATGAGTTGACGGGCGAGGGTATCTGACGCCGCTATGCGCTCTATAGCACACTCAAACACGGGATTTGCCCATAAAGAAAACAGCCAACGCATTATACCCCGCGCACCCCGACACAAGACGGTTGATATATCCGTACTTGACGGGAACGCCGCCGGACAATTGCTCGATTTGCGCACCGAAAGCGTGTGCTTCTTCAGGACAGTTCGTGTGGCCGATGAGGATAAAGTCGTTGTCGTCCTTAATATAATTGTTTTTGAAAAACTTGACCATTTCGGAAATAGATTTTTTCCTTCCGATAGCCTTCGTGACGATTCCGATTTTGCCTTGTGTGGTGAGCTCGAGCACGGGGTTAATGTGCACGATCATTCCGAAAAGCGCGGCAAGCGTGGAGATTCTTCCGCTGTTGCGCAGATTTATTAGATCGCTGACGATAAAGCAATGGTGAGCGTTGAGTTTGTGATTCTCAACCCACTCGGCGATTTCTTCCATACTCTTGCCTTCCGCCTGCATTTTTCTTGCGTAGTACACGAGCAATCCTTCACCGCCTGCGCCTGCGAGAGTATCGATGACGATGATTTTGCGCTCGGGATATTTGATACGCAATCCTTTTGCGATATACGAAATATTGTCGAAACTTCCGCTCATACCCGACGAAAAGCCGATATAGAGCAAGTCTTTGCCTTCAGAGAGCACTTGCTCGAACATAACTTCGGCGTCGTGCGGATTGATTTGCGACGTTTTGACAAGTTTGCCCGCCTTCAACTTCTCGTAGAAAAGTTCGATGGGATAATCGTCGTCTTTCTCATAGAAGTGATCTTCGAGCGTAAAAGAAAACGGAAGTCGTCTTGCGGGATTTGCATCATAATAGCCTTCGTAAAGGTCTGCAGTGTTATCTGTTACGATTTCAAACATAATAAACTCCTTAATATAAAGATAATAGCACAAATAATGTTGTTTGTCCATAGTGGTAAACACACACTTTTCAAATAATCGCGTATTATCACACGCGCGAGGAAAACAATGTGTATTTGCTTGCGTTTTTTCTTTCGTGCGAGCATAATATCGTCATTACAAAAGAGGAAAATATGGCGCTTCAACTCACGGTATTCATCATATGCGCGGTCGGAATTTTGGTATCCACCCTATTCAACCTGCGCTTGCGCATAGGCAAGGTAAGCATAAGTCTTTATTGGCTCGTGCCGCTTCTGTGCGCCGTGATTTTGCTTGCGTCGGGCGGCGTTGACGCAAAATCCGTATGGGCGCAATTCACTTCCGACGACGAAGTCAATCCTCTCAAAATATTGGTTTTATTCCTGTCGATGAGTGCGCTCAGCGTATATCTCGACGAAATAGGCTTCTTCAAGTGGCTGGCAAACGCGGTGCTGAAAAAGGCGGGCGCAAGTCAGAAAAAGTTGTTTGTTCTTCTTTATATCACCACGTCGATTCTCACCGTTTTCACCTCAAACGACGTGATTATCCTCACGTTTACGCCGTTTATCTGCTATTTTGCGCGAAACTGCGA